>NZ_NEGF01000005.1:0-241357 GCF_002135195.1 Acinetobacter terrae | reverse complement strand
AAATATATCTGTTAATAACTCTTTTGACCAAAGCTAGGCATACACCCAGTGTAAATAAGACCATAGCGAGTAATCATAAACAGTTGTGCTGGCGACAATAGCAAGAGTGAACCACCTGATCCCTTCCCGAACTCAGAAGTGAAACCTCTTTGCGCTGATGGTAGTGTGGGGTTACCCATGTGAGAGTAAGTCATCGCCAGCTCATTATTCCGAAAATCCCCCTCCGCTATAAAGCAGAGGGGGTTTTTTATGCATAAAAAAGAAAGCAAAAAAGAAGGCTGCCGTAATAAGATCAAAGATGAAGAGAAACTCGAATCCTGTTTTTATTCCAGCTGCCGTCGGGCATGTTTAAAGGCCGTTCTGAGGCCTTCTTCCAGGGTGGGATGGTAGAACGGTTTATCCAATATCTCATCCAGGGTTAAGCCTCCGGAGATCATCCAGCATAATAGATGTGCCATATGTTCGGCAGATGCCGAGAGTGATCTAATTTAGGTGCAGTGTATAAACTAAATGATACATATTAAATTTATGCAAAATTTTCAAATGGTTATAGTTATTCAGCCGAACAATTAATTATTTAATCTTTACTATGAAAGTATCTATAAAAATCCTACAGATACTTTTAATTTAATGTCTTATATCACTTCGCTACATCCTGTACACCCTTTGTTTCAAAATGCAGTTTTGGATTTTATTGATAGAAAAGTCCTTGTATAACTAATAAGTGAGCTAAATATTGAATAACATAAAGGAAAAAATCATGACAAATGAAAATAAATTAGACGACTTAAAAAACAAAGCATCTGATTTAAGTGAAAACCTAAAGCTCAAAGCTAAAGAAGTACAATTTCAAGGTGAAAAAACAGTTGATGATTTAAAACATAAAGCTTCTGAAATTAAGCTTGAAAGTGAAAAGGCGCTTCATAATTTACACAAGGAAACTGAGGCTAAATATACTGAAGCTAAAGTGTCATTTAATCAAAAAATGGATGATGTAAAAACTGAATCTTCAGAGACAGAAAATAAGGTGCACGATAAATTAGAGCACTTAAAAACGGAAGTCAGCCATAAATTTGAGGAAGCAAAATTAAAAGCGACTGAATTTAAGCAAGAAGCCTCAGTTAAATTTGATGAACTAAAAGCGCAGGCAAGTACTAAATTGGATGAGTTAAAGAAAACTGCGACAGATAAACTTAACAAATTTAAAAAAGACGACCAAGGTTGATTTGGTTGAGTTTTGATCAAATATTCCAGTTAAATTAAAGAGCTTTAGCTGGAATAATCAGAAGTAAAAATAAAGATTTTTTGAAAAATAAAAAAGTTATTGGGTTATTTTATCTTTAATTTCCTGATCAGTATTGAGCCATTCAATTTTCCTCACACGATCGTTCACAATGGTGATGGTATACATCATATTTTCTATTTCGTATTTATAGTCCATTGCTAAATCAAGATTTTTACCTTCTTTGAATTCACGTGTAATCATTGAACTTGGCGACAACTTCAGACGATTTTGCATATCTGTAAAAGTATCACCCAAACTGATTAATTGTCCTTCCGGGGTATGTATAGAAGAAGTTTCATTTGCTGCGTGGGCAAATGACATAGCAGTCAATAAAATGCATGGAAGTAATTGTTTTAGCAAAATATAATCCCCGAAAATAATTGTTATGATAAAAATAATAATGTGCAGCTAATATAAAGAACAAAATAAAGATATGTCTGCATAATAATTGTTACGAAAATAATCGTTATTTAGATAGGTAAACCAAAAAGTAAATTTTTGAACTTTTTCGAATCTATCCGCTTTTAAGTTCGTGCGAGTCGATGATTTAATAAAAGTATACTTATAGATGGATTAGTAAAAAGAATGCAATATCATCTTTAAAATAAAGAGTTAAGCACTAAAACCTACTGATTAGGTCGGATTTTTAGCAACATTCATAAAGCAAGCTAGAACTTTACTTAACCTTCGCCTCATTTAAAGCTAAACTATCATATTCAGCTGTATGTTCGTACTTGGAGTAAACTTATGTCGTGGCTTTCTTCGCTTAAATCTGTTTTTTCACCCGCGCAGGAGGTGAAGGAGGAAGAAATCCAGAATGTGCTACAAGGCTATATATTGCCAAATTCAAACAATGCTCTGAAAGACCGGATTACCCAAGTGAATGTCGAGGGGCGAGTATTACAAATAACCATTAATACTTATCCTGAGGAAGCGGATCATTTGCAAAAAATCCATGATGATCTGGCTGATGCCTTAGAAAAATGTGGTATCCAAGAACTCAATATGCATGTGATTCAGCAAAAACATGCACAAGATGAAAGCTGTTCCAATCATGATCATGGAAAAGAAGGACATAGCTGTTCAAGCAAACCTCAGGGTGAAAATGCAACGCCTCAAGCCCAAAAACTTCCGCCTGTAGTGGATGCCTCAGGCAAAACAGCTCAAGCTGAAACAAAAAATGAGGAAGATCCAAATAATCCACCGATTCAAAAACCAGCACCGCAACAAAGAGATGTCCCTAAGCATCCACGTATTAAAAATGTGATCTTGGTTTCATCGGGTAAAGGTGGTGTGGGTAAATCGACCACTACTGTGAACCTTGCATTAGCATTGCAAAAATTAGGTTTAAAAGTCGGTGTTTTAGATGCTGATATCTATGGTCCAAGTATTCCAACCATGTTGGGTAATGCAGGGCGTACTCCGATGATTGAAGCGGAAAATTTTGTTCCAATCGATGCGTATGGTATGGCGGTTCTATCGATTGGACATTTAACGGGCGATAACAATACCCCTGTGGCTTGGCGTGGTCCGAAAGCCACAGGTGCATTGATGCAGTTGTTTAACCAAACCTTGTGGCCAGACCTGGATGTTCTGATGATTGATATGCCTCCAGGGACAGGGGATATTCAATTGACGCTTGCGCAGCGTATTCCTGTGACTGGTGCTGTGATTGTTACTACTCCGCAAAATGTAGCACTTTTAGATGCAACAAAAGGAATAGAACTGTTTAATAAAGTTCAAATTCCTGTCATGGGTGTCGTGGAAAACATGTCGACGCATATTTGTTCGAACTGTGGTTATGAAGAGCAGATTTTCGGTACCGGTGGTGGTGACAAGTTATCTGAACAATACAATATTCCTTTACTGGGTCGTTTACCTTTAAATGTTCAAATTCGTGAAAATGCCGATGCAGGCAAACCTTCTGTACTTGTAGGTGATGATGCGGCTGAAAGCTATATGTCTATTGCACAAAAAATTGCAGATCAATTACCGAAAGTAGAGAAGCCGCAAAATAGAATTTTCTAATCGCTGATTGAATAGTCATATTTAAAAAGTCCCGCTTCAGTGGGGCTTTTTTATTGAGTAGGATTGTGTTTTTTGAAGTACAAAAAAGTAATAGGATAAAGCTGTTCAAAAGCAGGATTGATACTTCAATAATGCTTAATAAAAATATCAAAACTGCGTTGTGGAAGAGTATTAATCGCAGAGCAAAAACAAGTTGGCTCCGTCAGGAAAAATATCATAAAGCAAATTTTATAATCAAAGGTAATTGGAATAATGCGTCTAGTGATATTCTGATATTTAAAGGTATGATGATTATTTGATATTATTTCATATATCGACGACGGTTATAATGTTGAATAATATTCCAGCGCCAAAACAGCCGCGTAATGACAAATAATATCACGGCAAAAATTAAAGCTTCCAACAATAAACCGGATAATAGAATTTTCGCCAAACTCAAATCGATATGTCCATTTCCAAAGTGTGTAATCCAGTGACTGATCTGATGCAGAACACCCAGTATCATATCTTGATCAATCATATTCACTTGAAACACCTTCGCACCCAACCAAAAACCAATATATAAAATGGGAACAAGCGTGAAGGGATTCGTTAGCCACGCGAGACATAAACTCACCGGTAAATTGACCTCAAAGAGTAGTACGGTCAAAACAATCAAAATACTATGAAAAGGCAAAGGCAACATGCCCCAAAACGTACCAATAAAAATGGCTTTTGAAATAGACTTTCTGTTCACATACCACAGCAAAGGATTTAAGGTGCGTTGACCAAAAATCTTCATCAGTTTCGTCTCTGCGACTTTATGAGGAGAGGGAAGCCATGATTGAAAGAATTGTTTTGCCATAAAAGTAGGATGCTTAAGGAATGATACATTGTGCCTGAATTGATCACTAAGTGACAGTTCAGGCATGAGAGAATGTGTTGATTAAGGCTGGAAAAATAGGACTATTGAAATTTTTTCTAACAAATGACTATCAAGTTATATGTTGTTTAATTTATTAAATAATTGAAATTTATACATTTATTTGGTTGTTCTGAAGGCTCTAGAAAAGATGTAAAATTCCGTATTTGCTAAGTACAATAAACTGATTTACTCTTCGCGCACTCTATAGAGAGGTCGCATATGATTTCATGGCTGTTCATCGGTTTAGTGGTCACTATTTTATTGACACCGGGCCCAACAAATACATTGCTTGCATCTTCTGGTATACAGGTAGGTGTGCGCAAATCATTACGACTTATCCCCGCAGAATCAATTGGTTATTTAATTTCAATTACTGTTTGGGGAATCATTATTGGTACAGTTTCAAGTCGATTTCCTATTCTCCCGATATTTCTGAAGTTATTAAGCGCGCTGTATATTATTTTTCTCGCGATTAAACTTTGGAAAACGGCAGATATCGAAGCCAGCTATAATCTGCCGACCATTCGTGCACGTGAATTGTTTTGTGCAACCTTATTAAACCCTAAAGCATTACTCTTTGCTTCTGCTATCTTTCCAAGTTCAGCGTGGTTAACACTGAATAATTATTTAGTTCATATTGGCATGTTTCTCATTTTAATTGTGCCAATTGCTTTGTTTTGGACTTTTATTGGTTCTATCTTGGCCTCGAATAAAGTACGTTGGCTGAATCAATCTAACTTACAAAAAACCGCTTCTTTAGTTTTGGTCAGTTTCTCTATTCCTCTGGGTTATTCTGCTCTTTTAAGTCTTTAAGATGAGGCGATGAAAATACGCATTTTGTAAAAAATGACATCATCGCCTCATCATCATTTCCATTGCAGCCAATTTCAGTTAAAGTACAGCGCAATAATTGATTTAACTATTTTTGGGTATAGAAATAATGGCAATTAAGTCTGATCGTTGGATTCGTGAAATGAGCGAAAATCACGGCATGATTGAACCGTATGCAGAAAACCAAGTGCGTTATGATGAAACAGGTGAAAAACTCATTTCATATGGCGTTTCAAGCTATGGTTATGATGTTCGTTGTGCGCGTGAATTTAAAGTATTTACCAATGTCCATTCAGTAATTGTCGATCCCAAAAACTTTGATGATAAAAGCTTTATCGATATTGAATCGGATGTATGTATTATTCCGCCAAATTCATTTGCCTTAGCACGTACAGTAGAATATTTCCGTATTCCACGTAATGTATTGACCGTATGTTTAGGTAAATCTACCTATGCACGTTGCGGTATTATTGTGAATGTGACTCCGCTTGAGCCTGAGTGGGAAGGTCACGTGACTTTGGAATTTTCAAATACAACCAACTTGCCTGCTCGTATTTATGCGGGTGAAGGTGTAGCTCAAATGTTGTTCTTTGAATCAGATGAAGTATGTGAAACATCATATAAAGACCGTGGTGGTAAATACCAAGGTCAGACTGGCGTGACACTACCGAAAGCATAAATGCTATAAATAATTGAATAAGCGGATCATTGTGGTCCGCTTATTTTTTGTGGGATTCATTCATCGGAAACTGGGTTCATTCGCCCAGTTTTTTTTGCAATTGGGTAAATATTCAGCATAATAAAAAGTTGTACAAACTTGGTAAGAACATTGTTGTAATGACAAATAAATAAAAGAGATATACCAAGCTTAGGATGAACTAAAAAATAATGATGCGGAGCATCTGATAAAAAGGAAGGTCGTGATGACTCAAAGTTGGAATAATGCAAGATTTAAAAAATCTTGTTTGGCGAGTTTAATCGCAGTTTTACTTAGCCCGTCAGTTTATGCACTTGAATCTTTATCAGATGACCATCTTGCTGAAACAACAGGTGAGGGGATTGGTTTAAGCCTTGAAAATTTCAAAATGGTTTTTCAAGGAGCGAACGACCGTTCAACAGCGTTAAATGATATTTCAAGAAGTATTTATGATACTTCGACAGGGTCGAGTTATGCGCGAGGCGTAGCGAATCCTTGGCAGCTTGATACAGGTCTTATTCGCATTATTCCCACGGGTGAAAACTACCAACAACTATATGATACAGCGTTCGAAAAAAATTATTCTGTAGCCTACAATAGTACCTATCAAAATACAGTCACTACAAATGCAACAACGTATACAACGATTCAAAATAGCGTAAATAACGATCCAGTTTTATATACTTCTAAATATAATGAATTTTATTCAAGCAAATATACAATTTATGAAAAAGCAGAAATAGATAGATATTGGGACAGAAGTAAACCTTTTAATGAGTATCAAGCTTACTATAACTCTATTATTTGGCGTGGTGCTGCAGAAGCTGAACGTCGAACAATAGAAAAGATCAAAGCTGAAAAACCCGTTATTACTGATGCAACAGCTAAAGTTGTCACAGATACTAGAACATGGATCACTGCCGAGGCAATTAGGCAAGCTCAGTTGTCTCAGAAAGATCCAATTGCTGAAGGGATTAAAGCTGGAAATGCTTCGGCTGTTTCATTAACAGCGGCACAAATCAGTAATAAAAGAACCAAAGCAGATGTGTTTATTTATGGTTTAGCTTTATCCAAGAGTGATGGTTCATTAAATACGCGTTACAGTAATCAGGGTTTTAATTGGGGTTCGACGGTTAACCCATGGCTATTCCGCGCAGGTACGGAAAAAGTAAGACAATTCAGTGCTACAGAAAAAGACCTTGGATATATTGCTCTGGAGGCACCATTGGCTACTGTGGCAGCCAATGAAGCAGACAATAATATTAAACTGGGTTTCTGGACGGATATTTTTGCACGCAGTTTTAGCTCATCTAATTCTGTCGATCCAATTACAGGAGCACCTAATGTACCAGGTGATCTTTTGGTATCAGAGCGTTTAAGACTGCAATTTGTTGCTAATGGTTTAAGTCTCAATGGCTCTCAATTCCGCCTGTTTCAAACCTTCACTTCTCCGACGAAGGATTATAGTCAAACTTTGGGTTTAGCTAGTGTTATTCGAATCAATACCAATGATACGCCCGAAAATTTAACCACTGCTTCTACGAATCTAGACAGCAAGGGAATTCGTATCAGTACCGCAGCCAAGAATGATCAATCGGATGGCACTGCCTCAACACCAGCGCTGAATTCGTCTGCCGCACCGACCTTCCACGAATTGGAAGGTATGTATATTTATAGCCCAAATATTAACTTGGTCTTGGGCACCATGGATCAGCCATTTATTGTTGCCTCAGATGGTAATAACATTATTTTGGAAGTGACGCGTATTCCAAACGTGCCTGAAATTTATAATAAAATTTATCAAAACTATGGCAGTGGATTAGGCACAATGGCCTTAAAAGGCTCAACCTGTAATGTGTATCAATGTGGTGAGGCGATTAAAAACGTATCTACTGATGCTTCTGCACTTTATCAAGGACGTACAGCAACCCACAGCAGTATAGCCATTGGCAGTACAGAACGTATTCCGGGCACCAATCTGTTGCGTGCCAAGCAAGACAATAACTCAACCGGGATTATGTTTAAAAATGCCAATGGGGATATTAAAAATTATGGATCTGCCGTCATTGATGGTGTTCTGATTCAACACCTTAAAATTAAAACAACAGGTTTGTAAGGGAGTACAGCAATGCTAAAGCAAATGACACTTTTTGCACTGTTAAGTGCGGCACTTACAGCCCATGCGGGTCTTGAAGCTATGAGTCCACAAGAGCTTAAAGATACAGTGGGTCAAGGGGGCGCTGACTTGAGTTGGACTTTATCGTTAAACCATCTTTATGCCACAGATATGACGAAAAATTCGATTTCGATACTCGATGCTAATGGTAAGCCAACCTCAGTTTTTTATTCACTCGATCCAACGGTATGTGGCACAGAAAAGCAACTTTGTCGTTTAGCTATTGCACCGAATAATCATGTAGATGCTTTGGGTAATAAAAGATGGCTAGTTTTCAAAGGCATTCAAGGCACCTTGCAAATTGATCAATTTTCTATTGATGCTGTAACAGTTGGCAACAGTCGTAACGAAGCACAAACCGCGATGCAAGTGACTTTTTATGACAATAAACCGTTAAAAATACGTAACTTGGGTTTTAGTACGGTCGGTGTTGAAACCGGTACAGGCACAGGGGCCAATGAAGGCTATGCCAATACATCTACCTATAGCACCTATACAGCCAAGACCATTCAAGATGATGGCACTATTACTGATATTGTGACGAATGTTCCAACATTTGATAGAAATACAGAGAAAGGCTTCCTGGGACTGAATATGCATGGCAACTTACATATGTCGGGTAATTTAAAAATATTTAGCTATAACTGTACTGGCGGTGTAAACATCCGTTGCTAGAGGCTTCAGTACATAATAAGGATATGAATATGATAAAAACGACAATGAAGTTAAATGTGCTGACGGTATGTATATGTCTTGCACAGCAAGGATATGCATTAGAGCAAATTGACGAGCAAGAACTGAGCAGTGTGACGGGGCAAGATGGCATCGTGATCACGCATGAAGTGTCGCGTGTCAAAATTGAGCAAGCAAATTGGTATGATCCAAATCCAGCAGCAAATGTACAAATGGGTTTAGGGTTACATAACGTGCAGATTGATGGTGTGAATAATAAGCCTATTGTCAGCCAGCTTGAATTTGATGTAGGTGGAACATCTAGCGGCGCAGGGATTCGTCTTGCTGCAAGTGTAGCTCCATTTACAGCAACAGCAGATTTAATGCTGGTTAAAAACACCTGCACTACCAATCCATGTCAGCAAGCAGTGACTAGTTTACGTACCCCGGGGGTTAAATCTAATCAAAGTTTAGGTACACTTGGAATCAGTACATCTACACCACTGAATTTTGTTTTGCAAACAACAGGTGGATTATTTAATAAGTATGCGAAAGCAAGTATCGATTTTCAATTACAAAATGCCACTATTAGTCATAAATTAGGCCTTAATAGCCTTATTTTGAATGATTTTAATTTTAATTTTGCCGGTGACGGTTATATGTATATCGACCAAGACGAAGGGCTTGTATTAAGTACATATAATGAAAATCAAAATCACTATGTTGATCTAAAACGCGTTACCGATACGACAGATGTTGTTGCTGGGCGTACTGATGCAACGAATCCAGGGGTAAATATCGATTTACGTTATAACACCCCGAGCAATGAACGTAAAAATATTATGCGCTTAGGTGCTTCCGGTGCAGTAACGAATGCCAAATTGGCTGTGAATGGTAACCAAACTAAGGTTGCTAATTTTGAAGTCAATAACAAGGTCAATGGCGTATTAACGAAAGAGACTAAAACAGCACCAGGCTATAATGGTGCGGGCAATGACCCTGGACTTGTTGGCTCCGGTGGTTTGCATTTAAGTTTAGCGGCGGATTTCACCAATGCATCTGATACTAATCTTCCTGCGACGATGTCAGCAACAACGCTTGAAATTGGGCATACGGGTAAAGGCAGTCATGCTATTGAATTTTCAAATTTAAGACAGCTTACCACTCGGGCCGCAGATGGCACCTTACATAAGAAAAATGCATATATCGACTTTGGTGACATTTATATTAATACGGTAACAACGAAAACCCTTGATTTCATTATTAATGAAAATATTCAAAAAACGCTTGTTGTTACCAGTCCAATACTGAAACAAACTTTAACCACCGCAGCTAATCCTAAAGATGTTGTTTTAATTGCTATTCGTGGTATGGATTTCCAATCCATTGCAGCAAAAGCGCGCATTATTTCAGACAATTCGTTGCAAAAACTGAATGGTAATGGGGGGACGTGGGGGATTGGTATTCCCATTTATAACTTGAATGCCAATGTCGCATTGTCTGCTGGTACCTATGGGACAGCCAACAAGAGCGGAATTGCTTACAATGTTATGGCATCTACAGAGGGCTATGGCATAGATTCAAAAACAGGTTTACCCAGTACCACGTCTATTATATTAATTGATGGTCAAAATGGGGTTCATAGTGAACCTGTTAATTATTATGCTGGTTTTCGAAATATAGATGCTTTTTTTCAATCTGATGGCGTTATTGGTTATGAAAATGAAGGGATTTATATTCGTGCCGACAAGTTATTAATTGCTGCAAAAGCGGAACTTGCGATTGGCCAATTACCTGGTTCAAAATATAACTGTGCATCAGGTACTTACGCTAAATGTGGCACCTATGTGCCACATGATAATTTTTCGAAGCGTGACGATGTAATCACTAATATCGCTTTTAAGCTTGATGGCAGTGGAGAGTTGTTAATTATTCCAGGCATAGACCCAACAACTGAGAATCCGGATAGTAATTTCTTAGCCTTCGATGCAAAATTTAAATTTAGACCATTAAGCACAGCTGAGGTCGCTGACGTCGCAAACTTAGGTAGTTATTTCAGTCTTACCAATGAAGATATTGATGTAGATGGTAAATTAAAGACTTCAGGGATTCATTTTAACCGTATTGAAGGAGATCTTGCGATGAAAGCGAAAGTTCGTGTGAGTGCAGATACCGTAACCTTTGATAACCAAGTTAAATTAAATGCTGGCAATAACATCGCAACACCATTTAGAACCAATTTTGCCATGTCGACCAATGGCAATATGCAGAATATCGCATCAATCGCACTGACGGGTGGCATGATTCGTAGCACTTTGGGCATTACACCACGTTAAAATCAGGAAGATATAATAATGAAAAAGAAATTATTAAGTGGTTTAATTTTTGCTGCATTGAATCTAAGCCATTATAGTCATGCAATGATCGTATTAGATGACAGCGAATTGTCGAAAGTTGATGGGCAGGCGTTATTAAATTTAGAAAATAGTTCAGATACTTCTCAAGGCTTAAATTTCCATAAGTTAAGTATTGCAGCATTGATGGAACTGAACGTCAATATTAAATCTCTGCAGCTAGGGTGTGGGGGCACTAACAACAGCATTAAAGTAGGCTGTGATATTGATATTTCCAACATCTCCTTAAGTGGGTTGAATACTGGTACCGATGCAAATGGTAGCCCTACATTTAGTGGTGATGGCCGTGCTGCTACGAGTGCCTCAATCACCAACCCTTTTATTGAATTTGCAATCAAAGGAAATACTGCTGCGACACGTGAAGTTGCCGGCTTCCGTCTAGGTGCACAAAATATTATGGGTCTCCTGACCTTAGGGACTGAAAACGGACAAAATCCAAGTGATGGTATTCAAAGTTTTACCGGCTATATGAAGATGGCGCAAACGGCAGGCGAATCAAAAACTAAAGCCACCAAATTTGGGTTGGCCGAAAATGAAAAAATTTCAGGTAATTTAAAGGCATTAGGGCAAACACGTGAATTTACCAGTAAGCCGATTACAAATGGTCAGCAGACAGAAGGTCATACCGGTATTACCGTACCATCGATGCGCGTAGAGTTTGTCATGCCAGAAACCATTGTGACCGGTTCGCGTATGAAATCGGCAACGGTATCGGGTATTCGTTCAAGTATTGCGAGTATTCCTTTGGCAGCACCGACTGCCACGATGCCTGCAAATGTCATTGGTAACCCGAACTTTACCAATGACCAACTTTTTGTAACCTTTGATCCCTTGATTAGTCTTTTGGGCCTGAATGTAGGTGAACATTCTTTTTTCAAAATGGATACCGGCTCTTCACTTGATAACTTGAACATGGACATTACTTTTGTTCAGGCACTGAGCATGATTCATAATATTCCATTGAACGGTACTGGTGGATATTTGTCTTTACAGAATCAGAACGTGAAATGGCAGGGTACAGATGCAGCCGATATAGCGCGCCCAGGTTGGTGGATGTCATTTAAAGACCCCATTCAATTGGGCTATTTGCAAACACAAGATGAAGTTGATATTTCTTACGTACTGCCGCAAGTTGCTACAGCAATATCAGACTTTTTATTAAGACCTGAAAACTTGATCAATGTGAGTTTGACTGAGGCTTTGGGAACAATTGCCGATGTTCCTGTAGTTAAAAAATTGAACATTAATGTGGGTGGTTTTACCAGCTATGACACTGGTCGACCTGCAAGCTTAACATTGCAGGATAAAATATTGAAAAACCAGACAGTTCCTACAAACTGCTTTGGTGGGCATAAATTCTGTTAATTTCTTTGTCTCATAAAAAATCCCGCCTAAGCGGGATTTTTTATATCAAATCAAAATTATTTTGCGAATTTCGCAAGTAACTCTTCTTTCGAAATATTCACAGATTCTGCATCAGTACGACCTTTATATTCAAAGGTGCCTGCATCCAAACCTTTCTCACCAATCACGATACGATGTGGAATACCGGTTAATTCAAGGTCAGAGAATTTTACCCCTGGACGTTCATTACGATCATCTAAAATAACGTCATAACCCGCAGCTTGAAGTTCAGCATATAGCTCTTCTGCCGCAACTAAAGCACGTGGTGATTTATGCGCGTTCATTGGCACAATTGCAACGTCAAAAGGTGCAATGGCAGCAGGCCAGATAATACCTTTATCATCGAAGTTTTGTTCAATGGCTGATGCAACAACACGTGTTACTCCAATACCGTAACAACCCATCGTTACAACCTGTGGTTTACCATCTTCACCCAGAACTTTACAGTCTAAAGCTTCAGAGTATTTTTTACCGAGTTGGAAAATATGACCGACTTCAATACCACGTTTAATAAGGATAGTACCTTTGCCATCTGGTGATGGATCGCCTTCAACCACATTACGCAAGTCATAAACCTCAGTGAATTTCGCATCACGTTCCCAGTTTACGCCAGTTGCGTGTTTATCTGCTTCGTTAGCACCCGCAACAAAATCAGACAATACAGAAGCTGCACGATCCACAATTACAGTTAAGCCTTTCTCAACTAAACCTTGAGGACCAATGAAACCTGTAGTTAAACCGAGTGCAGAAATTTGTTCTTCGGTTGCAAAAGTTAAAGGCGCAGCAATAGCAGCATGTTTTTCCGCTTTAATTTCATTGAGTTCATGGTCGCCGCGAAGGAATAATGCAACGACTGGAACATGGCCATTTTCGTCTGCGATACCTTGAACCAATAAGGCTTTTACTGAATCTTTGGTTTCAGTTTTAAGGAACGCAGATACGTCAGCAATAGTTTTTTGATTTGGTGTATCTACAAGTTTTAATTCTTGCGTTGCAGCTGCACGTTCACCAACAAGTACTGCTTCAGCCATTTCAACGTTGGCTGCATAGTCAGATTCGGTTGAGAAGGCGATATCATCTTCACCGCTTGAAGCCAGTACGTGGAATTCGTGTGAGCCTGAACCACCAATTGAGCCAGTATCCGCCTGAACTGGACGGAAGTCTAAACCTAAACGAGTAAAGATACGGCAATAGGTATCGTACATCACGTCATAGGTTTCTTGTAATGATGCTTGATCTATATGGAAAGAATAAGCATCTTTCATGATGAATTCACGTGAACGCATTACCCCAAAACGTGGACGAATTTCATCACGGAATTTGGTTTGAATTTGGTAGAAATTGATTGGAAGTTGTTTGTAACTTTTCAATTCGTTACGTGCAAGATCGGTAATCACTTCTTCGTGGGTAGGTCCAAGCACAAAATCGTTGTTATGACGATCTTTGAAACGTAGCAGTTCAGGACCATATTGCACAAAGCGACCTGATTCTTCCCATAAACTTGAAGGTTGAGTCACCGGCATGAACACTTCAAGTGAGCCCGCACGGTTCATTTCTTCACGTACAATCGCTTCAACTTTATTTAGCACACGTACGCCCATCGGCAACCAAGTGTATAAACCCGAAGCCAATTTACGAATCATACCCGCACGTAACATGAGCTGATGTGAAATGACTTCAGCATCGTTTGGGGTTTCTCTTAACGTAGCAAATAAAAAGCGACTCGCGCGCATGGAAGCTGTCCTAAAAATTAAGCCTTGAAAGCCAAGATTATACAATAAAAAATGAGGTGAACATTTCTGAATGTCACCTCATTGTGATGTCATAAATTATGCCATGATTTTTCGTATTTGGCGCGTCATAAAATTCTTAAAGTCATCTAAGTAAGTAAAGATCACCGGTACCACCACTAAGGTTAATAGGGTAGAGGTAATTACACCGCCAATCACGGCATGTGCCATAGGCGCACTTTGTTCACCGCCTTCACCTAAGCCTAATGCCAGGGGAATCATGCCCATCACCATGGCACTGGTGGTCATTAAAATAGGACGTAAGCGGGTTTTACCTGCAGCAATAATGGCATCGTAACGGTCTTCACCTCGATCCATAGCTTTCTTGATGAAGTCGATCAACAGGATGGCATTTTTAGTAACTAATCCCATCAGCATGATAATGCCAATAATGGAAAATAGGTTCATGGTTGAATTAAACAGGAACAATGCAAGAAAGACCCCAATCAGTGAAAGGGGTAGGGAAGCCATAATGGCAGCGGGGTGAATAAAGCTATTGAATTGTGATCCAAGCACAATATAGATAAATACAATGGATAGGGTAATTGCAGTCATGGCATAACCTGCAGATTCAGCCATATCTTTATTTGCGCCTTGGGTGACGAAACTATAACCCGGTGGCAAATCAAAGTTATCTTGAATCTTTTTAAGATCTTGGCCAATATCACCCGCAGGACGACCGGCAGTATTGGCTTTAACCAATACTTCACGGGCTAAATCGCGACGGTTAATTTGTGATGCACCCATACTTTCTTTAAATGATGCGACACTTGCCAGTGGGACTAAAATAGGCTGACCGGAAGCATCGGTTTTTTGTGAACTTAAATAAAGATTTTCGATGTCACTCGGCAAGCTGCGTTTATTTTCGGTCAGGCGAAGATTGACATCATATGTTTCACCTTTTTCATCTTGCCAAGTCGTCACATCATCACCCGCAAGCAATGGGCGAACGACATTGGCAATTTGATTGACTGAAAGACCTAAATCACTCGCCAGTAAGCGATTAATATGAACAGCTAAGGTCGGCTTTGGTTCTTTAAGCGAGCTTTCTAGATCGACAATACCATTCACTTTAGAAATTTCTGCAAGAAAACGATCCGAGATTTTTTGTAACTCATCCAGTTCGGGGCCTTTGATGGAAATAAGAACCGGTTTTTGCCCACCAGAGACGGTTTCATCGGCAGAGGCAACTGAAGTAATGGTAATGCCAGCGACGCTTTGCAAGCGTTGACGAAATTCATTGTTGAGCTGCGTCAGGGTTTTATTACGCTCTAAACGAGGAGTTACGCTGACCCGGATACTGACATGGTTTTTACCCCGATCAGTCACGCCGTTAATAATGCTGTAAGTGCTGAGTACATCCGGGTGTTGGCGAATAATATGCTCAACTTGCAATAACTTGGCTTGTGAATATTCCAACGAGGCATCCACTGGGGTTTCAAACTTAATTCGAATTTCGCTTTTATCAGGAACAGGAACAAATTCTGTACCCACCAGTTTGGATAGTCCTAATGCGCCAAAAAGTGATGCGACTGCAATCATGAGTGTAAGAATGCGGAAACGTAGCGCCAGTTTTAACAGTTTTTCGTAGTAGTGACTTAAATTATCAAGTTTGTTGGAGATCCAGTTAAAAAAGCGTTTGATTTTTCCCGGTTGCTTATTTGGATCATGCTTTTCAGCCCAGTGTGCAGAAAGCATTGGATCGAGGGTGAAGCTGACAAACATTGAAATCAGCACTGCAGCACTGACCGTTACCCCAAATTGATAGAAGAATTTACCAATAATTCCGCCCATAAAAGCAACGGGTAAGAACACCGCCACAATCGTCAACGTTGTGGCTAAAACCGCAAGCCCAATTTCTTTAGTACCATCCAATGCTGCGGTAACGTGGTCTTTGCCCATATCGGCATGGCGAACAATATTTTCCCGAACCACAATCGCATCATCAATCAAAAGACCAATACTCAAAGAAAGCGCTAATAGCGTCATCATGTTGATTGAGAAGCCGAAGGCCCAAATAAAGGTGAGCGTTCCGAGTAAGGCAATGGGAAGGGTTAAGCCGGTAATTATAGTAGAGCGTAATGAACCTAAAAAAAGCAACACAATGAGAACGGCTAAAACAGCCCCTTCAATAATCGTGCGTGCAACATCTTTAATGCTGCCGCGAATACTTTTAGAGCTATCCACCACGACTTTGGCAACGGTGCCTTGAGGTAATTGTTTTTCAATTTTCTCCATGGCTTTATAAGTTGCATCAACCACTTCAATGACATTGGAATCAGAGCTGCGCAAGATATCAATGGCAACGGCTGTTTTACCATTTAAATAGGCGCTTGATTCTAAGTCTGCTTGGCTGTCTTCAATTTTTGCCACTTGTTTTAGGAAAATAGGTGCACCATTTTTATTGGCAATAATTAAATCGCCAAATGATTGTGGGTGAAGCACCTTGGATTTGATTTCAACCACTAGTTCGGATGTTGGTTGTTTCAAAGTTCCGCCGGGAACTTCAATATTTTCACCTTTTAATGTGTTGATGACCTGATCAATCCCAATGCCGAAGCTTTGTAGTTTTTGTGGTTCGACTTCAATACGGATTTGACGTTGTGCATCACCGAGTAAATTGACAGCGCCTACGCCAGTCACAGTTTGCAATTGCGGGACAATACGTTGATCTAAATAGGAACTTAAGTCGCGTAACGGCATCGTTTCGGATTCAAAAACAATCGACATCACCGCATTGGCTGTTGGGTCATAACGCTCCACCACAGGATCCTGAATTTCATCACGAAATCCGGCTGTGACAGTAGAAATTTTATCGCGAATATCCTGTGCTGCGACGGTAGACGAAACATCCAGATTAAACTCGACAATAATGGTCGACAGCCCTTCACTTGACTGTGAAATCACCTGTTTTAAGCCTGAAATGGTGTTGATTCTTTCTTCCAATTTCTTGGTCACTTCAGATTCAATCATTTCCGGGGATGCACCAGGATAGCTGGTATAGACCACCACAAATGGAAAATCAACATCCGGGAATTCTTCAACGCTCATCCGTTGCCAAGACGCGAACCCCAACACCAGTAAACACAACATCATCATGATGGTGAAAACAGGATACTTAACACTAATTCGGGTAAACCACATAACAGCAATCCTGTGCTTATTTTTATTTTTGAGTGATTATGACTTCTTGATGAAGGTCTTGGTCATTAAATTTAATACGGCTGATTTGGTCACCGGGTTGCAGTCCTTGAACCACGGCTAAATTGTCGCGATAGCGCTGTTCTAAAATGACCAGATTTACTTTTTCGATTTTTTTCTGGCGGATCACCCATACATAAGGTTTATCTTTCAGATTCTGGATCACATCCAGCGGAATCAACTGGCCGTTAATTTGTGTAGAGGACAGAATACTGCCTTCGACAAAAGAACCAATACTGAGTGAGTTGATGGTTTCATTCGGCTTGGCAAAGAATTCAATTTGACGACTTGCAGGATCGGCAACAGGGGATATCCGGGTCAATACCGCCGTCAGTTGGGCAGGGTTCCCTTGAATGGTGTATTCAATTTTTTGACCGACTTTTAATGCTGCCTGCATGTCACTGGGTAATTTGCCTTGTATTTCTAAATGATCAGGATCCACGATTTCAAATAGGGTTTGGCCAGCCGCTACCGTTTGCCCAGATTCAACCTCACGTTTGGTGATGACACCCGAGATCGGACTCAAGATGGTTCCATCACGATCTGCTTTTTGAGCAATATTGACATTGGCCTGTTGTGCGCGCACATTTTCAAGTTGCGCTTGATAATCCACCGCTGCCTGTTCATATTCGACTTTGGAAATAAAACCTTGATCCAGTAAGCGCTTTTTTCGCTGCATCATGTTCTTTGCGAGACTGGCTTGTGCCTGAGTCGAACTAAGATTGGCTTGGGCTTGCGCAAGACGTGCAGCATTATCCTGATTATTTAAGCGAACCAAGACCTGACCTTTGGAAACGGCTTGTCCCACTTGTGCATTGACAGCCGTTGCGGTCGCAGTCACTTGAGCCTGTATGCTACTTTGATTCACTGCACGAAGTGTGCCGGTAAATGCTGTTTTAGCCACAGAAGAACCATCCTTGAATAAAACTAAATCTTGTTGAATTAATTCAATTTTATTTGTGGTTTCAACCGGCTGTTTTATTTCATTTTTTTGACAAGCACACAGCAGCAGACTCAAACAGAGGGTGCTATAGGTTAAATATTTCTTGTTGTGGCTTAATTTAGTTGTTTTTATAATACGCTGTCCAAATAGCATGCAGGCAAATCCTTTTTATTTATCGTGGCATAAATTAAGCCGTATTATAACAAATGCAATTTATTCAATAGCTTTTAAACGAGCGATGATTCTGTCGTATTCTAGCTGTGTATTTCGATAGTGCATTTGTAACGACTGAATACTTTCTTTTTTTGCTTCAATATTTTTTTGGTTGTTATCGAGGCTGTTTTTTAAAGTTGTTGGAAGGCTTTCGGCTTTACGTAAATGTTCAATTTGCTGACGTTTAAAGTAGATCCGGTCATTTTGCAGCTGTTTAAGCTGGTCTTGTTGAAAGGCAATTTGTTTTTTAACGTGCCTCAATGCATCATCGCGCTTGGTTGCCGCAATCTGACTGTTGGTATATGCCGTTTTAAGTTTTAAGTCCGCTGCATTTTGTCTTGCTTGTGCAGCACGTAGCGGTGCTTTTTTTATATCTGCTTCGGTGTTGTAGGCACGGTTACGTTGAATCACTTGCATGTTCTGGTCTAAGGCTTCATAACCATGACGAATGTGATTTGGCGTTACATTGGTACTAATATTAGCGACACCTTTACTATCATAGTAACGATACCATGTCGCTTTAGCTGGAGTCGTGGCAAAAATAGCGATCGATTGAAAAAACATCAAAACTAGAAACATGAATTTTCTAGTCATTTTTTTTTGCGCAATGAAAGCAAGTTTTTGTTTAAACTGACTTTGCATTGTAACCCCCAATTTAAAGTTGACTAAATTACTTATTTTTAAGTAATAAAAATGCTATATTAGACTCAAAATCATGAATAAAAAACCTCTCTTAGTCAAAAAAAAATCATTGGTCGACGGAAAGTGTGAAGCTGTTGTTGAAAACCTTGGAAAATGAGTCTTTGGGCAGAAAATGCGCATTGAAAACGCAAGTAAAGATATGTTAAAAATGTTTGTAACTTGTAATCAAACTTTCTACTCAAATTGTTTGTACATTCTAAAAATGGGAAGGGTCATTAAATGGACGATAAATTCCAAAATCTAAAAGTGATGGTGATTGATGATTCAAAAACCATTCGTCGTACAGCAGAGACATTACTCCAGCGTGAAGGTTGTGAAGTCGTAACCGCAGTAGATGGTTTTGAAGCATTGGCAAAAATTGCTGAAGCAAATCCAGATATCGTGTTTGTCGATATTATGATGCCGCGTCTGGATGGTTATCAAACTTGTGCCTTAATTAAAAACTCTCAAAATTATCAAAATATCCCGGTCATTATGCTGTCAAGTAAAGATGGTCTATTTGATCAGGCCAAAGGTCGTGTTGTCGGTTCAGATGAATATTTAACTAAACCTTTTAGTAAAGATGAATTGTTAAACGCAATCCGTAATCACGTAACAGCATAAGTTTATTTTTTGGGGAAAAGAAAGCATGTCACGTATCCTTATTGTTGATGATTCACCAACAGAAACATTTCGTTTTAAAGAGATTTTAACTAAACACGGCTTCGATGTTATTGAAGCAGCGAATGGAGCTGATGGTGTCACAATGGCACAAGCAGAGTTGCCGGATCTTGTGTTAATGGATGTGGTGATGCCTGGGGTAAATGGTTTCCAAGCAACACGTCAAATTGCACGTGGCGCTACGACAAAACACATTCCGATTGTGATTGTCAGCACCAAAGATCAAGCAACTGACCGAGTTTGGGGGAAACGTCAAGGGGCAAGTGATTATTTAACAAAACCTGTAGACGAAAAACAATTAATTGATGTGATTAAACAACACCTCAATGCAGGATAAGCTCTATGGCAGCTAATGGATTTATCGAATTACTTCGGCTTGCTAAACGTGGTAACAAAAACTACGTTTCAACTGAAAATGAAGTAAACCGATGGTCAGGCATTGCTTTTGAGATGATGGGGCAATACTTTGTTGCCCCCTTAGGTGAAGTATCTGAAGTGATTTATCCACCTAAATATACGCCGGTTCCGAATACTCAATCATGGGTGATGGGGCTGGCTAATATTCGGGGGCGGTTACTTTCAGTGGCTGATTTGGCTCAATATGTTTCCGGGCATCGAAGTCAGTTTTCACCCACTCAAAAAGTACTGTGTATTAGTCATAATGACCATTATGTCGGTTTGGTTGTAGATCAAGTTTTGGGGATTCAACACTTTAATAAGAAAAGTTTCTTTTCTAAACACAGTGAATTAGACAGCAATTTACAAGAATATTGTCAGGGATATTTTTATCAACATAATCAACACTGGCATGTTTTCTTATTTAGTCGTTTATTGCAAAACCCAAAATACATGAATGCATCTATAAAATTTATAAACTAATAGTCGCGCGCTGAAGAATGATGGCGAAAGTCGGGGAGAGGCTGGATGGGCTTTAAACTTAAAAAGAAAAATACAAGTGAAGGCAGCAACCGTAAGGTTGGTAATGCTTTATTGGCAAAGATTCAATCACAAACTGATCAATTATCACGTGTATTTGGTGACAGTGAGAAGTCCAAACCCTTAATTTTGGGCGCAGCATTCTGTCTGGTCGTCGCACTATTCCTATTGCTGTACTTATTCTATAGCGTGCCGCGTAACAATGAATTAACCCGTAGTGTGGGTGATTTACGTCTTTTATCACAGACGATTTCTCGTCAGGCAACCGAAGCAACAGCTTCAGGGACCAAAGAATCAATTGAGAAGTTAATAGAATCTCAAAAAGGTTTTACGGAAAACCTTGAAACAGTGAAGGATATTCATCCGCATACTCTAGCGTTGGATGAAGTTGAAAAGCAATGGAAAATGGTATCAGACGGTATTGATTTAATTTCCTCTCAACAAAAAATGATTAACCAGCTTTATGATACCAATATTGCCATTGGTGAAACGATTCCTGGGATTCAGGCTGAATATAACTTGATGGTTGACCAAATGGCCCGTCAAGATATGCCAAGTAACCAGGTGGTGATTGCGAAAAACCAGGTATTCATTGCAGAACGTATTCTTCGTTCAATCAGCTCGGTATTAACGGGTAGTGATAACTCTCGTGAGTCAGCAGATGACTTTAGTGCGGATACTGAAACATTTGGTTCTTATCTTGAAGCACAGTTGAATGGTAGTGCCGAACTTGGTGTGGAGCGTATTGCTGATCCAGCATTACGTGAGTCTCTAGAAGGCATTAAAGCGGAATATGATGATGTATTAAAATCAGCGTCCGCAACGATTCTTAAAAACTCGACTCAAATTGTAAAAGTACGTCAAGCCTCATCTTCAATTTTTGCGCAATCAGATGAATTGTTGGCCAACCTGAATAAGTTATCTGTCGGGTCAAGTTTGTCTATTGCTATTCCTGCACTATTTTTAATCTTGTGTTTAGTTGGTTTCTTGGTTTGTGTATTCAGATTACTGGGTTTACGTGGTCAGACAGATAAACAGCGTGTAGCCAGCCTACAAGAAGAGTATGACCGTAACCAGAATGCGATTTTACGTTTACTGGACGAGATTGCTGACTTGGCAGACGGTGACTTACGTTCATACGCGACAGTATCGGAAGACTTTACCGGTGCGATTGCCGACTCGATTAACTTCGCGATTGACCAATTACGTGACCTGGTATCGCGTATTACCGAAACTTCTCAAGAAGTTGCGCAATATACTGCGAACACGCAGGGCATTACCAACCAGCTTGCTGAAGCATCTGAACATCAGGCGCAAGAAATTGCCGGGGCATCTGCCGCAATTAACGAAATGGCAATGTCGATTGACCAGGTATCTTCGAATGCAACAGAATCTGCGGTCGTTGCGGAGCGTTCAGTAAAAATTGCTGCCAATGGTGCTGACGTTGTACACCGTTCAATTGAAGGTATGGACACGATTCGTGAACAGATTCAGGAAACCTCGAAACGTATTAAACGTCTGGGTGAATCTTCGCAAGAAATTGGTAACATCGTTGCCTTGATTAACGATATTGCCGACCAGACCAACATCTTGGCATTAAACGCTGCAATTCAGGCGTCGATGGCAGGTGAAGCCGGTCGTGGTTTCGCCGTGGTAGCCGATGAGGTACAGCGTCTTGCTGAACGTTCAGCATCTGCAACCAAACAGATTGAAGGCTTGGTAAAAACCATTCAGACGGATACCAACGAAGCTGTAATCTCGATGGAACAAACCACTTCCGAGGTTGTACGTGGTGCGAACTTGTCTAAAGATGCAGGTGTTGCACTGGATGAAATTCAAAACGTATCTACTAACTTGGCGAAATTGATTGCCAACATTTCGGATGCTGCAAAACTACAGTCTGCTTCTGCAGGTCATATTGCAACAACGATGAATGTTGTACAGGAAATTACTTCACAAACCACAACAGCAACGTTTGATACCGCACGTTCAGTATCTGAATTGGCAAATATGGCCGAATCGTTACGTGAATCTGTAACTGACTTTAAATTACCTGACTAAGGTAATACGAAAGCTTTGGGATGATGTGCCTTACTTTAGGGTAAGGCACATCAATAAATCACAGATAAAGCATCGACAAGATGAACTTAACCTCAAAGTTAGGTCTCGCGTGATGGTGACAATTAAGTTTGAGCGCCCTTCTTGGTGGCAGATAAACGTAAGAAGCCTAAGCTATGAAAGAAATATTAAAAAATTTAGTTGAAACGACTACGCTTCCTGAAGATAGTTATCTTGATCAAGATGCAGAAATTCTAGAAATTTTTGTTGAAGAAATCGAGGAAATCTTCGTTGAATTAAGTACTTTATTTCCAACTTGGTTTGCAAATCCCAATGACCAAGAAATTTTGAACACCATTCGCCGTCATTTCCATACGCTTAAAGGCTCTGGACGCATGGTAGGGGCGAAATCTGCCGGTGAAGTGGCTTGGGCAGTTGAAGACACTTTAAATCGTGTCATTTCAGGCGCTATGCCATTAGATACAACGGTTCAACGCTTCGCGCAAACTGTATTTAAAATTTATCAATATAAGTTATATCCAATTTTTAAAACTGTTCAGCTTACTGATATTGATTTGCGTCCTTTGGTTTTACTGGGTCAGCAAATACAGCAAAGATTAAGTTTAGAACCTGCTCTGGAAGAATTACTGGCGCTTTCTACCAGCTTGACTGCTGAAGATGGTGTGACTGGTTTAGAGTTGAATGATGAAGTATCAACTCAACTAGACACAGAAGTGGAAGTAGACACTGAAACAGAAGCAAATAATGATATCGAAGAAACTGTTGCTATCTTTATTGAAGAAGCTGAAGAGCATTTAGCAACTATTGATCAGTTCTTGAAAAATGAGCATGAAAATAAACAAGATTATAATGCTCTCATTCGTGCTTTACATACCTTGCGTGGCAGTTCATCAATGGCTCAAATCGAGCAGATTTTTGAAGCCAGTACCAAGGCAGAGCATTTATTTAAAACATTATTGCAAGAAGAAATTGTTTCGACCTCTAAGCAAACGGCTTTGCTGATTCAGTATGCCGAATTTGTGCGTGATTATTTGCATACCCTTAGACAAGGTGAAATGCAGAAACTTGATGCGATTTATGAAACCTTTAATACTGCATGGAATAACTATGGCTTCACTTCAGCTGAAGTAGATGAAGATGTTAATCCGCAAGGACTGGTTTCCAAGCTGATCGCATTGAATATTGATTTGTTATTAGATGCTGAATTCGAATTTGAAAAACGCGCCAAAGTTGAGTATCCAGAATATATTCAGGCCTTGAGTGAACAGGCTCAACAGTTATTGGATCATACTGATAATCGTGCTGCGGTGGGTATTCACCAGTTTACCAATGAATTAAAGTCAAGTTATGAAGCGCTGGTATTAAAGCCAGAGTTACTCAATATTGATTATGCATATGAGTTGTTTGGACAAGCACACCAAGAGTTTATTCATTTGTTTGATACTTTGGCCGCAGGGCAACGTGTCATATTAACCGATGAAGTTCAGAAAATATTGAGTGATCTTTCTGCCTTTGTTCAGCAAGACCTTGAACAGTTTGAAAATAGTAAATCTGTCGTTGAAGAACTGCTTGAAACAATACCAAATACAGCATCTACGACGGTTGATCTTGCACAGATTTCACAAAGAATGCGTTCTGATCGTGCTCAAATGCATGCAGCTGATGCAAACAGTGATTTCGATGCTGATTTACTTGGTATCTTCCTGGAAGAAGCAGAGGAGTTGTTGGGGGGGATTGACCAAGATTTAAATACTTGGAGCAAAGATCCAGCCAATACCACTGCACTGAATAATTTAATGCGTTATTTGCATACCTTGAAAGGGGGTGCAAATATGATTCAAGCGACTCATATCGGCTTAATTTCACATGAATTAGAGTCGATTTATGAGCGCGTGATTCGTCAACAAATTACAGTTACGCCACAGCTGATTAGTATTATCCGTTTAGTCCAAGATGACGTATCAGATCGAATTCAAACCATTCGTGAAGATAATATTGACTACTCTGGTGCTGAATCGATTGAGATTTTGCGTAATATCCAAGAGATTGCGCAAGGCACGTTTGCAAGTGCTGCTGTGGTTGAAAATGTTGCTGCTGAAATCGAGGGTCATGAATTAGCAGAACCAGTAGCTGAGATATTCGCTTCAGAAGTTGAAACAGAACAAAAATTTGAAACAGAACAAGAAGCTGTTTCACAAAATGTAGCAACGGTTGAGGATCCTGAGGATAGTATTCGCTTAATTGCAGAAGAAACCTTCCTAGAAGAAGCGGAAGAGATTCTGGAAGCTACCGATAATTTATTAAAACAATGGTTTGATCAACGAAGCGATCGTAGCTTGCTGCTTCAATTACAACGTGCCACCCACAGCTTGAAAGGTGGTGCGCGTATGGTTGAAAATGAACCTGTAGCTGCCATTTCCTATCAATTGGAAACCACCTTCGAGCAGTTCGCGGTCCATCACTTTAATTCAAATGCATACGACTTATTACTACAAACCACGTTTGCATGGTTAAAACAGGCCATCTTCGAACGCGATTATAGTAATTTTGATAGTCTAAAATTAAGTTTAGCGTCGATTGGATTTGTTGATGTAACCGTTCAATTGCCAAATCGTGTGACGCAATCCGATCTATTAACTACACCGAAAACCTTTGAATTTGTTCAAGGTGATGGTGCTGAACCACCTGCAATGCTGGGTGAGTGGGACTTAAGTTCGCAACAAGATAACAGCAATGAAATGATCCGTATTTCTGCCGACCTGGTAGAGAAGATGATCGATTTGTCTGGTGAAAATTCAATTAACCGTTCGCGTATCGAAATGGACTTGGGTCAACTCGGTAATACCTTGAACGAGATGGAATTGGCGATGAAGCGTTTAGCTGACCAATTACGTCGAATGGAAGGTGAGCTAGAATCACACATTATTGCAAAACATGGTTCGGAAAATTCGCGTTATGCCGATTTTGACCCATTAGAGATGGACCAATATTCATCTTTGAACCAATTGTCAAAATCTTTGGCGGAATCTGCATCCGACTTGGTTGACTTTAAAACAACGTTGGCCGATAAAATTCGTGATACAGAAGGTTTACTGTTACAACAATCACGTATTCAAGCCGAGATTCAAGAAAGCCTGATGCGTACGCGTCTGGTACCATTCGATCGCCTATTGCCACGTTTACAACGTATCGTGCGTCAAACATCGTCGACATTGAACCGTCCAGCAGAGTTGATTGTTCAAAATACTGAAGGTGAATTGGATCGTACCATTCTTGAGCGTTTGGTGACGCCATTTGAACATATGCTTCGTAACGCGATTGACCATGGTCTGGAAGATACTCAAGTACGACAAGAAGTACAGAAGCCTGAAGTAGGACGAATCGTCTTAAATATCAGCAGCCAAGGTACGGACGTACTGGTATCGTTTAGTGATGATGGTAAAGGGATTGATGAGTCGAAGATTAAAGAGAAGGCTTTAAACTTAGGTTTAATTAAGGCTGATCAATTCCTCGATAAACAGGAAATCCTGCAACTGATTTTCCATCCGGGATTCAGTACTGCGAAAGAAATTACCCAAATTTCTGGTCGTGGCGTAGGTTTGGACGTGGTTCAGAGTGAAATTAAAGCCCTCGGTGGGCATGTCTCTGTAGATTCAGAGCTGGGCAAAGGAACAACCTTTACCATTCGTGTACCAACTACAGTAGCGGTAAGTGATGCCTTGATGGTGAAAGCGGGCGATCAGCAATTTGCGATTTCACTGGCACAAATTGAACGTATTGTCCGAATTGCACCTTCTACCTTGGAAGAGTATTTCAATAGTAAAGATGACTTCTTCAAAATTGATAATACCAACTACAAACTGCGTTACTTATCCGAGTTTGTTTCAAACCAACCATTACCGCGTTTAAGTAATATTGCGCATTCTTTACCGGTGTTGCTCATTAAAGGCAATAGTGGTCAAACCATCGCATTATTGGTGGATCAGTTGATTGGTTCACGTGCACAAATTGTAGTGAAACCGATTGGTCAGCAATTCTCTAGCGTAGGTGTCGTTGCCGGAGCAACCATTTTAGGTGATGGTCAGGTCTGTCTGATTCTGGATGGTCAAAATATTGCTCGACAAATTCAAACCACGCAGCGCATTAAACACGTATCAGATCAGCGTGAGCTGTCGCGTCATAATAATGCACGTCGTTTAATTATGATTGTGGATGACTCGGTCACTGTACGTAAGGTGACATCACGTTTACTTGAACGTCATGGTTATGACATTGTGACGGCAAAAGATGGTGTCGATGCGATGGAACAACTGGAAAATGTGAAACCGGACTTGATGTTGCTGGATATTGAAATGCCGCGTATGGATGGCTTTGAAGTAACGAATTTGGTTCGTCACCATGAAGTGCATCGCGATTTACCAATTATCATGATTACTTCAAGAACGGGTGAGAAGCATCGTGAACGTGCATTCAGTCTGGGTGTCAGCCACTATATGGGTAAACCGTTCCAGGAAGCAGAATTGGTGAGCAATGTTGAAAACTTGTTAGAGACCAGTCAGGGGTAAATAAATGAGCCAAAATAGCATTTCAAACTCTGCTGCACATCAAATGACGCAACAAGAGTTACATCACCTTATTACCGTGTCGACTGGATTTATCGATGCTTATATTATCGATTGTTACGGTAAAGAGGCGATGTTGTTACCACAGAATATCGTCTTGTCAGCACTGGACAGTGCCACGCAAGTCCCATTTGTAGAATGGCATGAACTCAAGCTACCTGTCTATGCAGTGAATAACCCAGAACAGAAAGCAGGAGTGGCTTTGGTGATTGAAGGCGATGACGTGAGTCAGCGTTTTGCCCTGATGTGCAATGAGATGCCGAAAACCATTCGTCTACGTATTTCGGAAGTAGTCGATGAAGAACAGGCTTTAAATGATCCGGCTGTATTTCAATACGTGCGCATGGCCGATCAAGTTTTTCATATCCCTAATCTGGCGCAAATTCAATCCTCATTAGGATTATGATTTTAGCAATAGCTCAAATATGAGTGATAAAAAAAGGAACTTAAATAAGTTCCTTTTTTTTATTTGTTGGAGTTTTAGTTAGCCAATAAGCCTTCTAAAATCTGTTCGTAAATTTCAGCAAGCGGCTCTAAATCAGCCACATTTACATGTTCATCAATTTGATGAATGCTGGCATTTAAAACGCCCAACTCAAGCACTTGCGCACCGGTAGGAGCAATAAAACGGCCATCTGAAGTACCACCACTGGTCGAAAGTTCAGTTTCAATACCTGTCACATTACGAATCGCATTTTTTGCAGCATTGACCAGTTCACCGACTGGTGTAAGAAATGGTAAGCCTGAAAGCGTCCATGAAATGTCATATTCCACATTGTGACGGTCAAGAATTTCTAAAGTACGTGCCTTGAGTTCTTCTGCCGTGACTTCAGTTGAATAGCGGAAGTTAAACAACACGTTCATTGTGCCAGGAACAACGTTGGTTGCACCAGTACCGGCATTGATATTTGAAATTTGGAAAGAAGTTGCAGGGAAATATTCATTGCCATTGTCCCAAACTGTATCGCAAAGTTCAGCTAAGGCTTTAGAAGCGGTATGAATCGGGTTAATCGCAAGGTGAGGATAGGCTACATGCCCCTGTTTGCCTTTAACGGTCAAATTGGCATTTAACGACCCACGACGACCATTTTTAACAATGTCACCGAGTTGATTGGTGCTTGATGGCTCACCAACGAGACACCAGGTCATTTTCTCATTACGTGCTTCTAAAGCTTCAACCACTTTTACGGTTCCGTTAATCGACGGACCTTCTTCATCAGAAGTAATCAGAAACGCAATAGAGCCTTTATGATTTGGATGCTTTGCAACGAAGCGTTCAGATGAAACTACCATGGCTGCAAGTGCAGTTTTCATGTCAGCACTACCACGACCGTAGAGCTTACCATCTCGAATTTCGGGTACAAATGGGTCGGAGTTCCAGTCGTCTAAACTGCCTGTTGGGACAACATCGGTATGACCTGCAAAACATAAAACAGGCGCTTCAGTTCCTTTCCGTGCCCATAAATTATCGACATCTTCGAAACGCATCGATTCAATGTTAAAACCAATTTTTTCTAAACGATCCGCCATAATGTTTTGGCAGCTATGATCAATAGGTGTTACAGAAGGCTGACGTAACAGTTGCAGGCTTAAATCAAGGGTAGCGGAAGATGTCATGCGATTTTCATCAGTCGATAAATTTGTCAGCACTATAATAGGCGAATATGCCCTTGAATGTGAATGACTGCTATAAAATTGCCATAAAAAAACCCTATCTTATATAGGGTTCTGTGTGCATTAAAGACTAACTATCTTTTGTGGATTTCTTCAGAAGTTTTTTCTGCAGTATCGGTTACGGCATCTCCAGCTTTGGATACATCTTTACCCATGCCTTTAAATGTATTACAGCCAGTTAAAACAAATGCCATAATGAGGGAAGCAGCTAGAATTTTATTCATCATCATCTCCAAGTATTTCATTATTTTGATGTGGATTCAGGTTAAATAATACCCAGCGTAAAAAATATGAGTTTTTGATGGTAGAAAAGTAATCAATTGTTATAAAAGTAGACATTTCTCATAAAGTTAAGCATTCACCCTTTGAGAAAGGAGTGGGGCATTCCGGTACATATAGAAATTGGACTTATCTTTTTGCAGGTATAAACCATTGCCCCACCAATGTGCAGTTTCACTACTCAGATGGGATGCAGGGCATATCCATTCTTGTCGTTGTAAACGATAAAAATGTGCATTTTGAGGAGGAACATGGCTTCCCCAATAACCTAAACGCCGCTTGAGATTCACCCAAGCCGGAATAACTTGCTGGGTATGTTCAACAGGAAGATAGAGTTGACCTTTTAATATGGCGAAACGCTGATCAATTTGATGATCAAGTGCTTCCTCAAATTGAAACTGTTTTTGACTAAAGTGATTTAATTTTCGAATTAAGGTGTCGCTACGGTTTAAGCCATACCAATAGGCTAAAGAAAAATCCCGTTCAGCCAAATAATATTTTAAAGCAACTTCCCAGTGTTCAATTTTATTGGTTTCAGTATTGAGTAATAGAAAATCGAGTTCACCCAAGGTTTTAGGGCCAGCGATTTTCTGAATACTATGACCGAGTAATTCATAAGGATGATAATTTTGATCGAGCAGCCAAAACCAGATAAACATTTCAAAGCGCAAACCTAAACGGGTACTTTTCAGCTGTTGTAAAAAGATTTCCAGTTCTTGAGGATGTTGATCTAAATAAAGCAGTCTTGAATGATAATTCTGAAAATGCCTTGCCCATGTTTCGTTGGAATGTAATTGAAAAGAATGCTTGAGTACCAGTTCTGGTGGAATCGTTGCTAAAATATTCGGACTGGATACACAAAATGCCAGTTGTCGAACCAGTAAATTTTTAAATTGAAGCCAAGGTTCGTCAAGATCAGAGGCTTGATTTAAAGCAAACATAGAAACACCCAGCGCAAAATTAAAAGTGCAGAATTACAACGGATAATAGGTAAAAACGCTTTATACTACCGCAATTAGTCGTGTAGGGCAGTGCTATGAAGATGTTGTTTTGGCGAAGTTTGGTGATGATTTTCGTCATCCTGGGCTTTATCGGAGCACTTATACCGGGTATGCCAACAACAGTATTTCTTATTTTAGCCGCCTGGTCCGCCTCTAAAGGTTGGCCGCAAATGGATGCATGGTTACTTAATCATCCTAAATATGGGGCGACCTTGCGATCATGGCGTGAAAACGGCACTGTACCGCGTAAAGCGAAATGGTTCGCCAGTATCATGATGCTGATCAGCGCTATGATTATGCTTTTTACCTATGCGCCGTTATTGGTCAAGGTATTTACCGACTTGACCATGCTTTCAGTTTCAATCTGGCTGTGGCTACGTCCTGAACCCTCGACTGAACAGATAAAAGAAGCAGAGTGATACCCATCATGTCATATGCCTTAGAACAAGCAGATGTCTGGATTGATTTGGCTGAACAAAGCTTAACTTTGCCAAAGCATAATAAGTTTTATGTGATTTCTTCAGGTAAGAATGGTATTGGCGAGCAGGAAAATTCAGGCAAGACCCCTAGAGGCTGGCACAAGGTTGCACTCAAGTTTGGTCACAGTGCACCTGAAAATGCAGTTTTCAAAGCAAGACAGGAAACTGGCGAAGTCTATGATGAAGCATTAGCGGCACAGTTTCCTGAACGCGATTGGATACTCTCACGCATTCTCTGGTTAAGTGGTTTGGAAGAGAACTTTAATCAGGGTGAGGGCTGCGACACATTTAAACGTTATATCTATATTCATGGCACACCCGATACCGAACCTATGGGTATCCCGATGTCACATGGCTGTATTCGTATGCGTAATGATGATGTGGTTGAATTGTTCAACCTTATTCCTGAACAAGCATTGGTTTATATTTCTGAACACAGTTTGAATTTAATTGACGGAAAAATAAGCACAAACATTTAAAGCAACATCTTAATAGATGAAAAGTGAAAACTCCGCTATCGATGTTGGCTAAAAAATAGCATTATTTCCCGATTGTTCAAAAAACATGAAAGTTTTTGAGTCAAAACTACAGTATGAATTTGTAGTTTTTTGCATAAAATTCTAAATAAATTACAGAAATTGTTTGTTTTTATAGCGATTAACCTATTTTTTAATCACTCAAACGTAAAAAACCAAAAACAGGCAGAAAAGCGTTTGACAGGCTGCATAGATTCTCTATAATGCACCACACAAACGATGAAGTCGTAAAGGGCGCTTAGCTCAGTTGGTAGAGCGTCTGCCTTACAAGCAGAATGTCGGCGGTTCGATCCCGTCAGCGCCCACCAAGCCTTTACGTTAAATGTTTTAAGTGCAGCGGTAGTTCAGTTGGTTAGAATATCGGCCTGTCACGCCGAGGGTCGCGGGTTCGAGTCCCGTCCGCTGCGCCACTTAATTCAGATAACAAGTTGTTTGTACCACAATAGAGACATTGTGTAGATGCAGCGGTAGTTCAGTTGGTTAGAATATCGGCCTGTCACGCCGAGGGTCGCGGGTTCGAGTCCCGTCCGCTGCGCCATTTACATGATAGACCTTTTGAGGGCGCTTAGCTCAGTTGGTAGAGCGTCTGCCTTACAAGCAGAATGTCGGCGGTTCGATCCCGTCAGCGCCCACCAGATTTTTTGTGATGCAGCGGTAGTTCAGTTGGTTAGAATATCGGCCTGTCACGCCGAGGGTCGCGGGTTCGAGTCCCGTCCGCTGCGCCATCCCTAAAATCGAAAATGTAACACCCTTTAAGGGCGCTTAGCTCAGTTGGTAGAGCGTCTGCCTTACAAGCAGAATGTCGGCGGTTCGATCCCGTCAGCGCCCACCATATCTTCGGATATGAAACTTATTTATAAGTTTGCCGTGCAGCGGTAGTTCAGTTGGTTAGAATATCGGCCTGTCACGCCGAGGGTCGCGGGTTCGAGTCCCGTCCGCTGCGCCATTTTCTAGATTCCTTGTTCTAGATCATGGTTACATCCAGCAAGATTTCTTTCTTGCGTCATAAAAATGGCCATGCTATTTTTATTCCTCAAGGGCGCTTAGCTCAGTTGGTAGAGCGTCTGCCTTACAAGCAGAATGTCGGCGGTTCGATCCCGTCAGCGCCCACCATATATTCTCCTTGCTCAAATCCTGTTTTTTTCATAGAATCTCAAGACTATAATAATTTTAAATATTGAAAAACGATGAGAAATCCATATCAACGCAAAGCTGCGTCCAAAAATCTAAATAATACCTATAATGCTCAAGATATTTATAAACAATTCATTGAAACCATTGTTGCTCAAGGTTCTATTAGTGCTTTATATGATGACGGTTGGGCTTTATGTGCAACTCCTACAGGTCAGCGCGCTTTTGCAGTTTGGCAACATAAAAGTCTGGCAAAATTGCTAATAAAAGATAATTGGGAACATTATCAAATTCAGGATATTTCACTCAAAGATTTTGTTGAAAAAGTCATCCCTTTTTTACGCCAAGAAAATACCTGTGTGTCGATGGATTTAACGCCTGAAGGGCAGAATGTTCTGGTTGCCCCTGAAAAATTATTATTAGACATCAAAAATTATCTGTACCAGATCTATTTGCAAAAACCAGAATTATTTAAAGACACCAAGTTACCTATGCCACGTAGCATTCGTTTGAATTAGTTTGCCAGATCAATTATTTTTAAAGTTGTGCATCAGTTTAATATTCATTAAGTAGCCATCCACTCATAAAGGCAAAGTATTCTCTCAACCAAGAGTTATAGCGAATATATAAAGGAGTCGGGGCACTTATAGGGAGGATCTGCTGGTAGCCTTGATGTTTGGCGATGGCTTTGGCACGTAAAATATGAAAATCACTGGTGGCAATAACAATAGGTTGGTTCAGGCTAATCTGATGTTCTTTGAGTAAGGGTTGCACATTAAGCAGATTTTCTTCAGTACTGGTACTTTGATCTTCTAATAAAATTCGTGATTGATCTATTTGATGTTGTTTTTGCAGATAAGTGGACATCACCTCTGCTTCAGTCATTTGTTCTCTAAACTCTAAACCTCCAGTCATGATCAGGATAGCTTCCGGATATTGCTTGGCATAGGCTGCCCCGACATCTAAACGCTGTTTTAAAGTTGGAGAGGGCTGACCATTTTCTATGCCACTGCCCAGTACAATAATTGCGACTGCCGGTTGTGTTGTCGTGTTCTGCTGAATCGTATATTGCAGATAAGCGAAAAAAATCAACAATGTGCTGAGCCATAGAAAGAATGCTGCCCAAGCACAACGCCATAAAGTCTGTCGTAGCTTACTGGCTTGGATAAATTTTTGAATCCACTTAAAACATAGGGCATACAGGATTAACCCGATACCGATAATCACTGGAAGAATAATGCCTAAATGGATTTTATCAAGTGAAAGTAACCATAAGCCAACTAGTGCCAATAAACTGCCTATGATAAAACTGAAGCTGCGTTTTAGAGGGTCCGACATAAGCTGACTCTGGGTGAATGTTGCTGTTAGTTTAAACAATTTATATGTTTTAAGTATAAAAAACCGAGCGCTAAGGCTCGGTTTTTTATTGGCTTTAATATTTAGTACCTTAATATTTAGTAAACATCACGACGGTAACGACCTTGTTGACGAAGCTGATCGACTGTTGTCTCATCAAGAATATCAATTAGGGCTTGATCAACATCACTCGCCATGCCATTGATACTACCGCAAACATAAATCACAGCGCCATTATCGACCCAGGCTTTAAGTTCTTGGGCTTGCTCGCGTAGTTTATGGTGCACATAGACTTTTTCTTCTTGATCACGTGAGAAGGCTAAATCAAGGCGTTGCAGCATGCCTGTGGTTTGCCAAGCTTCAATCGTGCTTTGATAGAAGAAGTCATGTTCACGTTGACGTTCCCCAAAGATGAGCCAGTTTTGCGTATAGTTTTGACGGGTACGCGCATGTAACAAGCTCATTAATCCGGCAAGACCGGTACCGTTACCAATACAAATCACCGGACGGTTGTCATCAATCAGATGGAAAGATTCATTGGTGCGGATACGTAATGCAATCTGGCTATTTAATGCGGCATGTTGAGTTAGCCAGCCCGAACCTAAACCTAAGTGCCCTTGAGCATCCGATTGTTGACGCACCACTAAACGCAGCACTTGTTGTGATGGAATGCTGGCAATTGAATATTCACGCGAAGGCAGCGTATTTAGCTGTTCCAGTAAATGTTCTATATTGGCAAAAGGTTCAACTTCAACGGTTAAATCTTTATCCCACAATGCTTGCTCAATACTCACTTGTAACGAATCCACTTGCGTATGCGCAGGAATTTGATGCTTTTGCATAAAGGCTGCAATACGTTCAGCACTATTGCCCGGTTGAATCTCTGCAATATCACCGGCTTGCCAAATCACTTCATGTGTTGGCTTTAATTCGATATTAAAGGCAGGTGCACCTAAGCTATTTGGATTGAGCACATCACGTTTTGTGAGTGTCCAGGTATCGAATGTTTTTTCGATATTCATGATTTGTAACTCAAGTTTGGTCACTTTGGCTAAAGCACTATTCCAGGCCTGAATCTGTTGATTATTGGCATTATCCACCTCAATGGTGGCAAACAATTGTTGCGCGCCATTTTTCTTTAACCAGGCATCAATTCCATGCCCAAAACTACAGAAGGTGTCTGGATATTCGCTAGAACCCAAGGCTAAAACAGCATAGTGTAGATGGCTTAAATCAGCTTTTGTTGAAAGCACTTTCTTGGCAAAACTTGAAGCTAAATCTGGCGCTTCACCCGTGCCGTAAGTACTTGCGACAAACAAGACTTGGTCGGTATTTTTTAAATCATTCAAGCTTAAATGTTGTACGGATTTCACCGTTACAGGCTGATGAGCTTCTTGCAAGCTGGTTGCTGTACGCCAAGCCAGTTGTTCAGAAGTGCCGGTTTGGGTCGCATAAGCAATCAGCCAAGGTTTTTTATTTGGATCAATACTGACAGCAGTTAAGCTATTCCGCGCAGCTTGTGTGAGTTTCTTTTGTTTACGGCGTTTAAGATACAGCATCCAGCCCGTTACAAAGAACAATGGCATAGTCAGAGCGGCCAACATGGCCAGGAATTGGTACACGGGACCAAAGAAGCTACCGCGGTGAACCGGCAACATACTGCTCATGATTTTTTCATTTAACTTTTTATCTTCGTAAATTTCCATGTCTTTAATGGCTGAAGTTTTATAGTCAAATGTGGCTTTATTACGTGCACGTTCATGTTGTGGAACAGCATCTACAAAACTCAGTTCAACTTCACCATTGGCTTTTTTCGGCAAATTGACGGTCAGGCTTGAATAATCACGACCGACTTTTGCATTAAATCCAGCCCAGGTTTGGCTTAGGGCAAGATTGATTTGCTCAGGGCTTAGACCTGGTTTATCGCCACTTTCGCCACGAGAACCCTGTTTAGAACCTTCTCGATCTTTGTTACCTGATTGTGCCTGTTCAGCGCCACCACGTCCTTCACCGCTTGGGGCATTTCCGCGACTTTCTCCAGCGCCACGCTGTGGAGCTTCACCTTTTGATTCTTTTTGTTGTTCGACGCCCATCACGGTATACAGACCGCTACGCCACCAGCCATAAGACCAAGTTAAGCCGGTACATGCGATAATCAGGAAGAAAATAACCACCCAAGTACCCACCACTGCATGCAAGTCCCAAAGGAAATTACGGCCTTTCAGTTGCGGTTTAATCATCAACCATTGTTTGAAAGAGTGTTTTTTAGGCCAACGCAGGTATAAACCACTCAACACAAAGAACAGCAGCATGAGGGTACATGCGCCAGTAATCTGCTTGCCAACAGGACCAATGGTTAAGTTGCGATGTAACTGTTGGATAAACTGGAAGAACTCTCGACCCTTGATTTCTGGCAAAACTTCGGCCGTGTAGGGGTTAATCATCATGTTATAGCCCTTGCGTGCACCTTCTTTGACAATATTTAGGCTAGAAGATGCAGTGGGGTCTTTGGCAACAGTGATGCTATTAATTTTCATCTCTGGAGCAGCTTTATTAAAGTGCTGATACAGTTCTGCAGGTGTTAATTTGCCACGATTTTCTGCTTGTACGGTATAACTATCTGGATTCAGCCATTTTTGAATCGGTTGTTCATATGAATAAATGGCACCGGTAACCCCCATAATCGAGAGGATTAACCCAGCGCTAATCCCGAGGAACCAATGGATCTGAAAAAAGATTTTTTTTAACATAGCTGAAAAAAGATGCGGGAGGTGAATGGTATTAGCGCAAATTATAACTGAATTTTTGGCAAATCATATGGATTTTGCAGGTAATATTCATTCTCATTATCATTTATAGTTGTTTTATTAAAAAACCCCCAAAATTCTGGAGGTTTTTTATGCCAATTTTTTTGATTACAGCAGGGCTTAAACCTGTTTAGCTTCGCCCACTGTTTCAGTTAAATGCTTACGAATGGTGTTGAATGGAAAATTCTTTGAATCCATACGTTTTGGCAGAATATAAGCACCTTGCTGACCTTTCACTTTGAAATTAATCAACATAAAGTCAGGTGTATTATACCATTCATAAATATCTTTCCAGCCGATTGAACCAACACCTTCTTGCGCACCCATTTTTTGACGCATAATAATGCCGTGTGGCTGTACGCCTAAACGAATGCCTTTGATTTCCTGTACCGGGAATTCATTCATTTTACGTTTAACGTACCATTCCAGGCCGAATTTACGGATTAAGAAGTACGCCACGACGCAGACTAATGCAACCCAACAAAAAATAGTCGAATAGTTCTTTAATAAGATAATACCAACAATAGATAGAGCAGCCACGACAGCCATGATCGCCCATGTTTTAGTGCCGATTTTGTTGGTACTACGCCAGATAGCAAGTTGAGCTTGACGTTGTTCAGCCTCTGAAATTTCATAGTTCACAGGCTGTAGGGTATAAGCGTATAAATTTTTCGTGGTCATAGTGAATTAACAAATTTAGAACTGTAAAAAGTTTAGCATTATTTATACCAATTCAGTGAGTATATTGTTCCAAAATCATTCGAATTATAACGAAGCTAATTCGGTGGCTTTCTCATCACGGTCATGACTTAAACTTTGCTTTAACTGACTGAGTTGATTGAGAATACTTAACATCAAGGAGAGTTGCTGCAAAACAATCAGCGATTTCTGATCATCTTCATTATTGTGGGTTAAGCGTTGACGAATTGTATTCAACATATTTTGTGCTGTCAGATCCGGAACTTCATCTTTTAATAAAGAACCTTGAATATCCTCTAAAGCCAAGTCCAAAAGCTTTAACACTTCTTGATCTTGGATTTTTTCACGGTGCGCACCGAGCGCGGCAATATAGCTGAGCAGGGTGTGATTCAAACATAAGAATTCAAAGGCTAAAGTTTTTTGGGTCGGATCGAAATCAGGCTCAGTAGCTAGAGTTGAAATCAGGGAGGCAACTTCAGCATCATTATTATGTGCGGCACGACGAACCACACGATATTTCAAACCGTTATTACGACCTTGTTTATATTGTTCAATCACTTCGGTCAAATAGTCACATTGTGCCGTGAGAGAGCGATTAATGGTGCGCGACAGGCGACGGAATTTCCAGTCTGGGAAAATAAAACTGACTCCAAACCACGCCAAAGCACAGCCAATTAAAGTATCAATCATGCGTGGTAATGCTGCTTCAAAGCCCATCCCATCCAGATTAAAGTTAATCAGCGCAAGAATGGTAATAAACGCGGTGGCTTGCGCATATTGTTTACTGCGCAATTCAAAGAACAGCACACCACTGAACACCAATAATAATAATTGTCCTTCAATCGATGGGATAAAGTACAAAACGGCATAACCCAGAATAATACCGACTAAAGTGCCGACAATACGCAGGCGTAAACGACGTTTGGTGGCATTAAAGTTGGGTTGGCTAACAAAAAGAGCTGTCAATAAAATCCAGTAACCATATTCAATATTGGTCACTTGGACAAAAATATAGCCAATCAGCAAGACAATCGAGACACGGATCGCATGTCTAAACAGCACAGATTCCGGGGTTAAGTGCTGTTTGATGCGGATCACCACATCATTCCAACCTTTTAAGTCATCATCTTTCAGCTGGTTTTCAATATGTTTGGCTTTATCAAATTTGATATGACGTTCTGTTTCTACATTGCGTAGTTGCGCATCAATCGACTTTAAATTTTGATACAGGGAAAACAGGGCATTGACCCAGACTGGGTCATATTGTTGTTCAGCACGTAATTTCTCTAAAGAGAGTTTTAAATTGGCAAAAGTAGGCTTAAAGCGCTTGTTATGCTGATAGGTTTCGCGGTGCAAAATGCTGTAACTTAAATCTTTACAGGCTTTTGCTTGAAGGTATAAAACCCGTTGGAAGCGAAATAAAATATCACTATGTTCAAAAATTTTAACCAGTTTTTGATAGTCAATGTGCGCTGAATCGGCGCGTTCATGAATATCTTGTGCCACAAAATAATATTGTAAGCTGCGACGGGTATCTTTTTGCCCACGGTCACCCTTTAAACGGGTCAGGAGCGCAGTTTTCATTTCATTGAAAATGCCGACCAGTTTTCCATTTTCCAAAGACAGTTCAATCATGCTTTGTTGATAACTGCTCGGTGTCATGTCGACATCAAACAGATTCGATTTTGCAAACAGAAAATCGCCGAGTGATGAATAACACTGCGACAATTTATCTTGCACTTGGCGAACAGGGAACAATAAAAAGCTGATCGTTGAAATCAGACCATACCATGCAGCACCCGCAACCAACAGCAAGGCTTGGGTATACCAATTTTCAAATAGCTCAACACCCAACATCGAGTAAACTGAAATCACCAAGCAGCCATAGGAAATGGTGGCATAACGACGCCCCAATGATCCCAGTAGAATCCAGCCAATACAGGAGACAATCAAGCCTAAGGCAAATAAAATCGGGTAAGGAAACAAGAAATAAACAGAGCTGGCAGTAATAAAGAAACCGATATAGGTATAAATCAGGTTCATGATACGAACCGAAAAACGGTCATCAATATCACTTAAACCTGCGGCGACTACACCCAGTGTGAGCGGAATAGTCGCAATTTGATATCCCATAAAATAAGGAACAAAAGCCGTACCCGAAAACGCAATCACCATGCGCAGGTTATACATGAAGGTGGTGTTATACGTCGCTTGTTTAAGACGTGTGAGCCAAGATTTCAAATTATGTCCTTACCACAAAGTGATCTATGCATCAGCGAGGTGAATTGTGTGATTTTTCACTCTCAATTCTGGGAAATAATACTATGTACAGTGTAAGCTTGTCTTCAAGGTAGCCATTTAAAAATTAAATATCGATATGTCTGAACAGCAGTCTACTCAACAATATTCTACGGCATGGATTATGCTGTTGGCGTTACTGACCTCATTGGGTCCACTTTCCATCGATATGTACTTGCCGGCATTGCCACAAATGGCCAATGACTTTGGGGTAAGCACACAAATGGTGGCCAATACTTTACCTGCATATTTTTTAGGTTTGGCATTGGGACAGTTGATTTATGGGCCTTTGAGCGATCGAATTGGCCGTAAAAAGCCGCTTTATTTTGGTTTGGTGCTTTATATCGTGGCAAGCATGTTATGCGTTTTTGCGAGCAATGAATGGAGCTTAATTGCGGCACGTATTTTACAGGCCGTTGGGGGCTGTGTCGGGGTCGTTATTGCGCGAGCTGCCATTCGTGACCGTTTAGACATGCAAGCTTCGGCGCAGGCCTTTGCCAGTATGATGATTGTGATGGGGATTGCACCTATTATTGCGCCAAGTTTAGGAGCAATGGTATTAAAGTTCTTTTCGTGGCATGCCGTATTTGTGTTTTTAACGCTGATAGGTGTGATCTGCTTGCTGTGCGTACATTTCTTCTTTAAGGAAAGTCTAAGCCCTGAACGCCGTTTAAAATTGAATCTCAACCAGATAGGCAGTTTATATGCAGTCATTTTTACTGACCGTAGTTTTAGATTGCCAATGCTGGCGGGCTGTTTTTCGGGCGGGGTGTTGTTTTGCTATATCAGTTCATCGGCTTCAGTATTGATGGATGATTATGGCTTGAATCAGCAGCAATTCGGTTATGCCTTCGGTATGAATGCTTTTGGTATTGTGTTGTTATCAACTGTAAATAAAAGACTCGCGCATCAGTTTTCAGTACTCAGCCGTTTGAAAATAGGCGCTATGCTTCAGCTCATAGGCTCATCTATTTTATTCATTGCCGGTTTAATGGGGCAGATCCCGTTGTGGATTGTACTTTCAGGCATGTTTTTGGCGGTTGCGGGTATTGGCTTTACCGGACCAAATGCCATGGCCTTGGCGATGTCGGAACAAGGTTCGCGCGCAGGAACAGCCAGTGCCATTATGGGAAGCATGCAGTTTGCCTGTGGCTTGCTCGGTGGTGTGATCTTGAACTTCCTGATTTGGAACGCACTTGTAAATATGGGCTTGGTGATGCTTATGTTTGTAGTCGTGGCTTTTCTGGCCATCATGCAATTAAATATGCCTGTACATCATGAGCGAACAAACACTTAATATTGCAAAGAAAAGCAAAAATCGAATTAAAAAGAGACCTCATTCAGGTCTCTTTTTTGTTTTAGATGAAGTGAATCGATTTATTCATCAAATTTATTCGTCCAACTTATTCATCCAAGAATACGGTAAATTCTTCAACCGCAATACGCGGGGTAATAAAGGTATTGATGATATCGTCCGTATCGGCATAACCAAGCGCAACTGTGCAGACTAGTTCTTCATTTTCTGGAGCATTCAGTACATCCAGTACAATGGAATGAAAATGATTCCAGGCTGCTTGAGGGCAGGTATCCAGACCACGCGCTTTAGCCGCGACCATGACATTTTGAATCATCATGGAAATATCCATTTTAGCGCCAATACCCATGACTTTATTCACGGTGAAATATAGGCCAACAGGTGCATCAAATAACTGGAAATTACGCAGCTGTTGGCGCGCCATTTTTTCTTTGTCACCTTTTTGAATATTTAATAAACCATATAAACCCCAGCCATTTTCACGACGACGCTCAATAAAGGGTGAAATCCACGTTTCTGGATAATAGGCAAATGTTTCCTGGTACTGACTTGCAAGTTCTGGCTTGGTGAACTGTTCGACTTGTGCCTTATATACACGTTCAACCATTTCATCACGTTTTTTCCCAGTCACAACATAAACTTTCCAGGGTTGTGTATTGGTTCCAGAGGGTGCTCGACTTGCCACAGTTAAAATGTCTTTAATGATTTGCGGATCAACCGCTTTATTCAAAAAAGCACGTACTGAATGGCGTGAAGTCATTGCCTCATCAACATGACGAACTTGTTGCAAATTCATAAAAATTCCTTTTGAAATGAGTTTTTTAGCGCTTATGACTATATACATTAGTCGAATATTTGTACGTAAGACTTTGTGTGAATTTTTGCTAAGTTAAAGAATATATTCATTATTTTGAAATAATATCTAAAAACAAGATGATTTTTTAATCATTGTTCAATAAAACTGATTTTAATCAAGTAGAGAACTTGATAGATTGATGGCTACATATGGGTTACATATGTTGTACTTTTATAAAATTTCAAGCTTTTTTCACTGTACTGATAAGCAGAAAATGCAATGATTTTTGAAGCTTTTTAAAATTTTGAATCATGATTTTTTATTGATTGGTTGAGTTTTTAAGGGTCATTTATGCACGGATGCGAAATATTTAAATAGGAGATTAGAATGAGTCGCTTACTCAACGGTAAATTTATGGCTAAAAGTTTAGCCTTGGCAGTCACAGCTGTAATGGTAAGCACTGCACATGCGGGTAAAGCTGAGCAACAACAAATTCAAGAACTACGTCAAGAAGTTGAAGCATTAAAATCTTTAATTCAACAGCAACATCAAGTTCAACAACAGCAGCAAACTCAAATTGAGCAAGTTAAGGTGCAGCCTGTTCAACTTGCGGCAGCACCTGCAGCGAAGTCTGAATCAGCATTAACCGGCTTTAAATCCAAAGCGGGTGCAAGTGTAAATTTATATGGTTTTGTCCGTGGTGATGCCAACTATATCATTGAAGGTGCAGATGATGACTTTAATGCGGTACATAAAGTAAATGGGACGGGAACTACAGATCCTAAATCAGTAAATGACAAACTTCGTGCGACTGCTAAAACCACACGTATTGGTCTCGATTTTAATACCCCGGTAGGTGATGCAAAAGTAGGTGGTAAAGTAGAAGTTGACTTTGCAAGTGCAACTGAAAGCTTGCGTATTCGTCATGCTTATTTGACTTATAACGACTGGTTATTCGGTCAAACCACTTCTAACTTCCTATCCAATCATGCGCCGGAAATGATTGACTTCAGTACAAATATTGGTGGTGGTACGGCCCGTGTTCCACAAGTACGTTATGGTCTTAAACTTGCTCCTGCTACTCAGTTACTTATTTCTGCAGAAGAAGGGGATAGTTCAGGGACAGGAATTAAATATCGTCTACCGAATTTGACAGCAAAATTAACTCAAGGTTTTGCAGACGGTAAGGGTTCAGTATCTGCACGTGCATTGCTTGAAAATTATAAAGCGACTACAGCTGATGATGATCAAACGGGCTGGGGTGTTGCAGCAGGTGTAAATTATCAAGTATCTGAACCTTTAAAAGTTTCCGCTGATGTTTCACATGTCGTTGGTAACAGTAATTACTTATATGGCAGCAATTCAGCTTATACAGTTGATACTGTGAATAATAGTGTTGAGCAGAATGAATTTAATGCTGTTCAAGTGGGTGCAACTTATAAAATTTCGCCTAAGTTACGTTCAACATTGGCGTATGGTGCACTCTTTGCTGATGATGGTACTGACTATGCACGACTCAATACTGCAGCGAATGAAAAGGTTCAACAAGCATGGATTAACTTTATCTATTCACCGGCTGCACCGATCGACTTAGGTATTGAATACATCAACGGAAAACGTGATACCTTTGCTGGACAGTCATTCAAAGATAATCGTGTAGGCTTAATGGCAAAATATAATTTCTAATTAAAAACTAGAAATTTGAAAAAAGAGGCGAATAAATCGCCTCTTTTTTATTGAAAGTTTGAAAATATGAGTCATTGTTTGTAAAAGCTATTTATTTAAGAAATAAATATAAAAAAACTATAATTTACAGTGATAGATAAAATTGTAAAAAACTAAAGATTTCTTTCAAAAAAACTGCATAATGTCGCACTTTTATTCACATTCATATTGTTGAAGTCTTGATTTCATTGTGAATGTGAATGCTGCACTGATGGTAATTAGTGCTTTATGGATTAAATACCGATGACATAGAAATTCTATAAATCACATTGTGAAAGGGATTTCTTGCTGTCCGTTTGATTAAAATTTTGATTTTTAGATCGTGTTTTAGCGCATTGTATGCCTGTTAAATTTGGTGCGAAATCAACCAAATTTGTGTTTGTTATGAATTTTAGCTTAGTGTTATAGGGCACATTTTTTATCAAGAAAAGGTTCTATTTTTTGATTACTTTATAGGTTTTCTCCTGATCCATTGTAAAAAAGCTAAGTTAAGATTTATATCAATAGTGCATACGAAAGTGCAATTTTGGTCGTTTAGGAAAAAGTTATGGATTACATCTTAAGTCCAACATTCAGTTTAATGCTTGCTGTGTTGGTGCTCTATATGGGACGTATTTTAAACAAATACATTCCATTTTTGACCAAATATAATATTCCTGAACCTGTGGCTGGTGGTCTGGTGGGTGCAATTATTTTTTATCTTCTTCACCACTTTGCAGGCTATACCATTTCAGTTAACAAGCCGATGCAAGAAACATTTATGTTGATGTTCTTTGCATCGATTGGTTTAAGTGCAAATTTTGCCAAACTCAGGGAAGGTGGCAAACCTTTGTTAATCTTTCTGGTTGCAATTTCAGCCTTTGTTGTGGTGCAAAATGGCGTAGGAATGGCTGTTGCAAGTGCGGTGGGTCTTGATCCATTGATGGGGGTGATAGCAGGTTCGATTGCTTTAATTGGTGGTTTGGGTACAGCTGGTGCTTGGGGTCCAATTTTTGAAACCAAATATGCCGTTGAAGGCGCATTACCGATGGGGATTGCCAGTGCAACCTTTGGTATGGTGATTGGCGGTTTAATGGGTGGACCTTTAGCGCGCTATCTGATTAAAAAACATCAACTGGCTGCGCCATTAAATTATGAAGTACGTAAGGAAAAAAATGCAGCACCTTTAACTGAACATGAATATGCATTTGAAGCACCTTATAAAGTTCGTTTAATTACTGCCGATAACGCGATTGTCACTTTAGGAATGTTTGCTTTTGCTTTGGCATTTGCAGAAATTTTGAAAAATATGACAATAGGTACAGCATTTGAGCTTCCCACATTTGTTTGGGCATTGGCTGGCGGTATTCTGCTGCGTAATGTTGTAGAAACAGGCTTCAAACGTGAAATTTTTGATCGTTCAATTGATGTATTTGGTAATACTGCATTAGCTCTGTATTTAGCCATGGCCTTGGTATCATTGAAACTGTGGCAATTGGCTGATTTGGCGATTCCAATGATTATCTTGTTGATTGCTCAATCTATTGCAATGTGGGTGTTTGCTGTTTATATCTCATTCCGGGTGATGGGTAAAAACTACGACTCTGCTGTGTTGGCATCCGGTCTGTGTGGTTTTGGTATGGGCGCAACACCTAACGCAATTGCCAATATGCAGGCGATTACCAACATGTATGGACCATCGCATAAAGCATTCTTAATTGTTCCATTGGTCGGCGCATTCTTTATTGACCTTGTAAACGTCATTGTGATTCAAGGGATTTTACAAATCTTTGGTTAATTGATTGATGTTAAAAAAGCCCCAGAAAACTGGGGCTTTTTTAGTATTGAATATTATAAAAAAGTCAGGATAAGTTGGTAGCCTATGCAACTGCCAATTAGGCACAACCAGACGGGAAGTTTGGTTTTAAGTAATCCAATGACCACTGCAACAAATAAAAGATCAGTCAGCTGTACAATATAATGCTGCGCCATTTGTATGACCATGCACAGCAGCAATCCCACCACAGCCGCATTGATCCCCACAACCGCATGACGAATATAAGTTTGATTCATCAGCCATGACCAATAAGGCAGGGTTCCAAAAATCAGCAAAAAGGAAGGAGTAAATATAGCTAAGGTAGCGATACATGCATTGAGTATAGGAAATGGAGTTAAAGGTGTTAACGCACCAATATAGCTGGCAAAACTAAATAAAGGACCTGGCATTAGCTGGGCAAAGGCATAACCTAAATCGAATTTTTCTGCTGAAAGTAAACCTGTGGCAACGAAATCCTGATGTAAAAAAGGCAGAATGATATGGCCACCACCAAACACCAGCGAAGCTGTACGATAAAAACTTTCAACACTTTGAGTGAACATACTGCTGTGTAGCCAATTCATAACGGGAAAGATAAAAAAAGGCAGAATAAAAAATATTAACCAAAGATAAGCATATGATTTTTTTGTAGAAGAAATAGCGTCTGTTAAAGAAGAGGTTTCCACTTTATTTTCTTTTGTGGGAGTAATTTTTTGTGCGAAGAATATCCCCAACAATGCCGCGATAAAAATCACAATGATTTGATTCATCGGCAGCGAAACAGTATAAATAAAGAGGGTGGAACAGAGCATTAAAATGTATTGCCAAAGTTGGGTGCAAAAGCTGCGTAGCATTTGCCAGAACGCCCAAGCCACCACAGCCAAAACAATCAATTGAATACTATGAAAAAACGCGGAAGAAAGCAGTGGGAAAAATTGTTTGCCTAATAGGGCCACTAGGGTCATTAATAGGGCAGAAGGTAAAGTGAAACCCAGCCATGCGAGTATGGCACCCCAATAGCCTTTTTTTACATAGCCAATGGCTAAACCGACTTGACTGCTAGTTGGGCCAGGTAAAATTTGTGCCAATCCGACCAGTTGGACATATTGCTGGTCATCTAACCAATTTAATTGTTTTACAAAGGTTTGATGAAAAAAGACCAAATGTGCGGCGGGACCACCGAATGCCAGACAACCTAATTTTAAAAAAATCAGAAAAATAGTGCGATAATGAATAGATGGCATTGGCAATTTCACTAGGGTCAATTTTTTAAAGTCTAATATTTTTCGATGGCAGTTTAACGAAATACTACAATGTGAAAAACATATAGTTCTTAAACTGTACGACTTTTAAAAGATAAGCTTATTAATCTTTGGGTGATTCATGATAAATATCAAATTTGGTTATATTGCTTTAGCGGTAGTAAGTGTAGTGGGATGCCAAAGTGTTCCACACGCTAAGCTTACTGTTGGCTCTACAGGCTTATCTGAATCCCCAAGTGTAGATGCACAAGTACATGCTGACCGCATTGATTTTAAAAAATTAAAAAAACAGGAAAATCGTCCGATTGTAGCTTTGGTACTGGGTAGTGGTGGGGCACGCGGCTATGCACATATTGGTGTCATTCAGGTATTAGAACAACAAGGCATTCATCCTGATTTTATTGTCGGTACCAGCGCAGGAAGTATTGTGGGTTCAATTTATGCCAGCGGCAAAACCGCGGATGAATTGCGTGAAATTGCTTTAAATATGAAAGCCAATGATGTCCGTGATGTAAAACTGGATATGAAAGGTTTTTTTGACGGCAAAAAAGTTGAAAACTACGTTAATCAGCAAGTCAATAATACACCGCTGGAATTGCTTAAAACGCCAATGTATGTGGTTGCGACAGAATTAAAAGAAGGCAAAAAAGTGGTCTTTAATTATGGCAACACCGGACAAGCAGTACGTGCTTCCGTCTCTATTCCAAGTATGTTTGTACCCACTAAGATTGGTAAAGATGAATATGTAGATGGCGGCTTGGTCAGTCCTGTACCTGTGAATGTCGCACGTGAATTAGGTGCAGATATTATTATTGCAGTCGATATTTTGGCTCAACCAGTGAATACCGAAACCAGCAATGTCTGGGGCTTGTTTAACCAAAATATTAATATCATGCAGAACCATTTGGCCAGAGAAGAACTTAAACATGCAGATATTGTGATTCAGCCAGATTTAAGAGAAAAAGCACATATTTTTGATGTTAAAGGTCGTGAAATGACTATGCGAGCGGGCGCTGAAGCAGCACAAAATCAATTAAATGCCATTTCAACAGTATTCAATCAAAAGCACTATTCACCACTGAATAAAATTCAACAATTGAGTGCGCATGATTGAAGCTATAAATTAACTGAAATGATGAGTGAACCAAGAACAAGGCATCAATTTTTTACTGAATGAAGTCTTGTTCCTGCTTTCAATAGTGTCATGAATATTTTGATTTTGATTAATAAACGAGCTAATTAAGGTCGATTCTATTGTAAAGATTAATTAATCAATTGATATTGCTGAATAAAATCAATTAAGTGGCTAAAAGTTTCATACTATATTATTTTTATATTAATATGTTTTTGTTCAATGATTTAAGTTTACCGCTGGGTGGAAAGTCAATAAACTTCATTTCATTAAAGTCGATATCAAAACATATTTCTGTAAGGATAGTTAAATGAATAACAGCAGTATGAATATAGAAAAAATTAGCATAGGGCATAAAGTCAAAATGGCTACTATGGAACATCTTGTTTTTACTGTGATTGCAGAAAATGCGGACGGTACATTTAGTATTGAAACACAGCTTGATCAGCAGAATGTGCTCAGTTATGGCAATATTTCCAAAGAGATGTTACGTAAAATCGCTTCTTAATTTTATTTAATAGGCTGTATTTTATTTTTGAGCAATTAAATCCTTAAAATAATATCTGCAAATGGATTTGCATTGAGCCTTCATCAGACTAACCACAGCATTCATTTAAAATGGAATGCTTTTAAATGAATGCTGATGTATTTTTTGTAATCAGATTTTTGAGTATTTATTCTATAAAAACCGCAATAAATTAAAAAGATAGCAGATACAGCGTGTTAAACAGATTGATATATATTTTTTTGAATGATAGTGAAATCACTATAAATAATAATGATGATTTTATTGCCGATTTGGACATTCTATTTCGTAGAAAAACGATATAATAATGACTAAATACTATTGTCTATCCAAGAGTCTAGAGAACGCGATGTCCCCATTAGATCAAATTGCTCCAGCATTAGATGACCAGTCTGAATTAACTATGTCGGTTTTAATGACTCCAGATATGGCAAATTTTTCAGGTAATGTTCACGGTGGAACAATTTTAAAATTGTTGGATCAGGTCGCATACGCATGTGCCAGCCGTTATTCGGGTAGCTACGTGGTCACTTTGTCGGTCGATAAAGTCAATTTTAAAGAACCGATTCATGTCGGTGAATTAGTCACTTTCCTTGCTAGCGTGAACCATGTTGGACGTACCTCTATGGAGATCGGGATTCGTGTAGAAGCGCAGAATATTCAAAAGCGTACAGTACGTCATACCAATAGTTGTTATTTCACCATGGTTGCTGTGGATGAAGAGGGCAAACCTAAACAAATTCCTGCCTTAAAGCTAGACAATGACTGGAAACGCTGCCGTTTTGAAGCGGCTGAACATCGCAAAGTGGCACGTCTACAAGAAAGTCATCATCCATCATGCAGTATTTATAAGAAAACTTCACAATGCTAATAAGCATTGAATGAAAAAGACCGCTTTGAAGCGGTCTTTTTTTTGATATGAAAATGTGCTTCTGGTCTATACAGTAGCATTAAATCGGCATAATATAAAACGATACGTATCGTTTCGTTTTTGGTGGTGCTATGACTGAAGTAGAGGTTGAGAAAACTTCGCGCCGTAAGCAATGTATTTTGAAAGCTGTGATCGCAGCATTAGAAGAATATGACTACAGTCATTTAACTGTAGAAGACATTGCGGCACGGGCAGGGGTCGGGAAATCCACGATTTATCGCTGGTGGAAGCATAAGTCTGATTTGGTCTTTGATGCCTTCAAAGAACAAACCGCTTCAGTATTTGAATTGGATTTTCAACAAAGTCTGGAATTTAATCTCAATCAGCAACTTTTAAAGTTATCGCATGCATTGAATCATCCTGTTGGGCGAGCCTTGTTGGTGGTGATGGCTGAGCATCGCGAAGCTGCGGGTGAATTTTTTAAACAGTATTTATTACCGCGCCGTGAGCAAACCCGTAAGCTGATTCAAATTGCAATTGAACGGCATGAAATTATTGCTGACTATCCTTTTGAGCTGATGCTGGATGCGCTTTACGGGCCGATACATTATCAAATTATTTTCTTCAATCGCATGCCTGATGAAAGCTACATTCAAAATTTAGTGCATCTACTTATGCAACCCGCTCTTGTTCAAAAGTAGCCATGGCTACACAGAAAGTTGATCGTTATGACTACCACGAACACCGAGCGCTTATGGAATCGCTCTTTCATATTGTGTCTGTTCAATAACCTGTTTTTATTTACTTATTACTATGCGCTACTGACCATTTTGCCGATTTATATCATGAAAAATTTAGGTGGAACGGTCAAAGAAGCAGGTTTGGCACTGACTTTATTTCTGATATCTTCAATTGCAGTTCGCCCATTTTCTGGATTGATTGTCGAAAAATTAGGGAAAAAAATATCCTTTCGCGGTTCAGAATTTTTATTCGTCCTTTTTGCATTCAGCTATTTATTTGCCGATAGCATGTGGGCTTTATTGGTGATTCGTTTTATCCATGGAATTTGGTTTAGCATATTGACCACGGTGACCGTGCCGATTGCCAATGATTTCATTCCTGATCATCGTAAGGGTGAGGGCATGGGCTATTTTGTCATGTCGACCAACCTTGCAGTGGTATTTGGACCATTGATTGCCTTAACCGTGCTGCAATTTACTGACTTTATCAACTTGTTTGCAATATTGACCGCAGTGATTTGTCTGGGCTTTATTTTCTGTTTAATGGTTCCGGTACAAGAAAATAAACTCGACAAATTAACAAATAAAGTAGAAGAAAAAACTTTAGGTTTTCATGACATTATTGAAATGCGAGCAGTTCCGATTGGCTTTGTGGCTTTACTGACTGCATTTGCCTATTCCAGCATTATGAGCTTCATTACTGCTTATAGTGAATCTAAGGATTTACTGGCCTATACCAGTCTATTTTTTATTGTATTTGCAATTTCCATGATTGTAGTACGGCCTTGGGTCGGGAAAATTTATGATCGTAAAGGGGCCAGCGCCGTCATTTATCCTTCGTTTATTTTCTTTGCTTTAGGTTTGGTGGTGGTGAGCTTTGTTTCAAACCAATGGATTCTTTGGCTATCTGCTATATTTATTGGGATTGGCTATGGCTCATTATTTCCATGCTTTCAAACTCTGGCGATTCAGTCTGTGCCTAAGCAGCGAATGGGACATGCAATCTCGACCTTCTTCACATTATTTGATTTAGGCATGGCGATTGGTTCGGTGATTCTGGGTCTGATCATTGCCTATTATGGTTATCAAATGACTTATCTATTCTGTGCTGTCATTACTGTGGCAACTTTATGTGTCTATAAATACACCGTTTCAGCATCACTTAAACAACCCAAATAAAGAGGTACGGCCGTGGAATTACGTCATTTACGCTATTTTGTTGCAGTGGCAGAAGAGCTGAATTTTACCAAGGCTGCACAACGTATGTGCACGGTACAGCCTTCTTTAAGCCAGCAGATTAAAGATCTTGAACAGGAAGTTGGGGTGCAATTGCTGGTTCGATCGAACCGTAAAGTCGAACTGACCGAAGAAGGTAAAGCATTTTTAAAAGAAGCACTGTTAAGTCTGGAACATGCTGAAAAAGCCATTCAGGATGCACGTCAGATTGCCAACTTAAACAAAGATCAGCTCAATATTGGTTTTGTACCGGTGGCTGAAATGAAAATTTTCCCCTATATCATGCCGAATATTCGGGTGCATTTTCCAGAAATTAAAATCAACTTTCACAGTATGACCGATGCCAATCAATTCAAGGCACTCAAGAAAGGCGATATTGATATCGCTTTTACTCGCTATATTGATGAGTCCAGTGAACTTGAGCATGTACAAATTTTTAGTGAGCCTTTGGCTTTAATTGTTCCAAAAGATTCAGCGATTGCCGAGCAACGTCACGTCAGTATCAAGAGTTTTAACAACCAGGATTTTATTATTAGTGATGAAATTGCTTCACCTCAGTTGCATAAAATTATTACCGACTTCTTTAAGCAGTCCAAATTGAATGTCAATGTGGTGCAGCAATCCACCAATATTTTATTGAATGTCAATTTAGTCGGAATGGGAGTGGGCTGGAGCTTGGTGCCTGCCTATGTCATTCCATTGTTGGGCGACAAAATTGTGGTGAAAAAGACCATTGAGCCTTTACCGATGATTGACCTGTACGTAAGTTACCGTAAAGGTCAAAAAAATGAAGTGATTGAACTGATTTTGAAAATCTTAAAAGAACAATTTTATATGGGTTTCTTTTAAAAATTATCTCTATCACACGATGCTTTTCATTAAGTAAAAGCATCGTCGTCAAAGTCATGCCTCACATAACAATAATCAACACATCATCTAAAACGATTTATACTTAAAACCTAAAACAACAAGACAGGTCGAACGAAAATGATGAAGCTGTATAACAATTCACAATCACGTGGAATGACGCTTCTGCCTTTGCTGAAAGAGCTGGGTATTGAAGACCAGATTGAACAGATTCAAGTGCCTTATGAAGAGATGCATCAAGCTGAATATTCCAGCATTAATCCAATGGGGAAAGTCCCTTGTCTGGTGGATCAGGGTATCGTGATTTCAGAAGTTGCAGCCATATTTACCTATCTGGCAGATAAATATATTGAACAAGGTTTGGCACCCGCCTTGGATGATCCCAAGCGTGGCGCATATTTGAAATGGATGTTCTTTTGTCATGGTCCTTTGACTGAATATATGGATATAAAAGGCTTTCATATTTCTAATGAACAGATTGAAGCGAAAAGAAGCAGTTTGACCTTTGGGAATGAAGACAGCGTCTTTTTATTTCTAAAAAGTGGCATGCAACAGGCAAATCCGTATTTACTAGGTGAGAAAATTTCGGCAGCAGATTTATATTTGGCTTACTGGTTGGTCTTTGCAATTTCTTTTAAAATTTTACCGTATTTAGATGAATTTAAGCCGTTTATTCAACTCATCGGAAGCCGGGATTCGATGAAAGATGTGCCGTGGTTTCAAAAAATAAATGCTTAATGTTATTTGAACAGTGAAAAAACTGAATAAAAAAGACCACGCTTTCGCGTGGTCAGGCCTCTAAATATGATTCAGTTGATTTGTTATTTTACATGTAGCTTTTTGAATAGCTGTTGGCTGACGTGATCTAAGGTTTGTGGAATCGCAAGGGCGGCCACAAAACGGTCAGGACGTAAAATCACAACCGATTCAGACGTTTTACCAAACCATGTGCGGATATCGGTACCAATATCGCCAAGGGTAATCACGCCGTCAAATTTCTTACGGTTTTCATTGCCGAATTGAACTTCAGGAATGATCTGAATAAATTTAACACCTAAATTTTTCCAGACTTGCATAGTGGCATCTGAGAGTCCCCATTGAGGATCAACACCCCAAGCAATAATTGCGAAGTCGTTGCCAATCACATCATCCAGTAAAACTTTTTCACCAGACTCAAGTTTCAAATGTGGCTGGATAAACATCTTACCGACTGGAGATTCTTTTTTACCATCTGCTAGCAATGCACCATCGTTATATTTCGGCATAGGTTTGAAACGCATTTCAAGCAAATACTGTTTAATCGGCTTGATATAATTCAATGCGAAGGCAATACCGTCACGCACAAAACCTTGCCATTTTTTAGGTGGTGCAAGTACGTGACCTGCCATCACAGAAAGATCAATCATCGCTTTAGCATGGTCTTTACGTTCAATTTGGTAAGAGTCCAATAAATCTGGAGTCGCTTTACCTTGCACAACCAGCGCAACTTTCCATCCCAAGTTAAAGGCATCGCGCATACCGCTGTTATAACCCTGACCTTGCCATACAGGCATGATGTGCGCTGCATCACCGGCAAGTAAAATGCGGTCGACACGGAATTTATCGGCAATACGTGCATTGTGTGTGTAGACACGTTGACGAATCACTTCAATATTTTCAGCATTCGGTAAGACTTTAGACAGTAATTTGGCGATATTTTCTGGTTTGCTGAGCTCTTCCTGAGTTTCACCTGGCATCACCATGAATTCGAAACGACGAATGCCATGCGGAAGCGCAGCAGATACGTAGGGACGTACTGGATCACAGCATAAGTAAATGTGTGGTGTGGCTAATGGATCATTTTCAATGTCGATGACGATCCATTGGTTTGGTGCAGTTTTACCATCAAAAGCAATGTTTAAAGTACGACGTACAATTGAGTTGCCACCATCACAGGCAATTAAATATTTTGCTTGAACAGTTTCTTCTTTCTGGTTTTTATCTTGAATCTTAAGTGTTACGCCATTTGCATCTTGGCTAAACTCATTGAGCTGACGTGAAAAAAGCACTTCAGTTTTTTCGTATTGTTTTAAACCTTGCAGCAAGACATTGTCTACTTGAGGTTGAATAAATGCATTACGACGTGAGAAACCAAATTCACGGGTAAGTGGCTGAATATCTGCGAAACAGCGACCTTTAGGGGTCAAGAAACGCATCGCATGGTTCGGTGTGGTATGCGGCAAGACTTGATCGACTAAACCGAGTGATTGAATGGTACGTAAAGATTCATCATCAATACCAATGGCACGCGGATAGTCAATCAAACTATCCAGTTGCTCGATAATAGTGACTTGAACACCTTGTTTACTTAAATAGTTCGCAATCGTTAAACCAACAGGACCAGCGCCCAGGATTGCCACTTCAGTGGTGTAATTTGTTTTGTTGCTCATAGCGAATGTCCATTCAATCAATTCACATTTAAGTGTATTAACGGTGAAATTGAGGGGCTAAACAAGCTATGCCATAGTAGATATGTTGAATGAAAATAAAACAAATGAAATGCTATTAATTTATTAAGATATTGAAAAATAATAAATATATAAATATATAACTATACGGTTTTTTAAATGAATGATCATTTTTTTCTATCATTCATAGGAATCTTTGTTAAAAATAAAAAAGCTGAACTATTTAAATAATTCAGCTTTGATCTCTAAATCATTAACTTGAGTGAACAAGGTGGAGATAACAATTTGAGATTTTTTTTGAATATTATTGAGCAGGTTTAGCAGTTGCTTCTTCAATAGCGCCTTCTGAATTAGGTTGAGCTGATGTTGGCTTGGTTGCAGCACTTTCAGAGGGTGCAGCTTCAGGTTGTTCTTGGGTAGAAACAATCACTTTTTCTTCTTTTTTTTGTTTATCCGCAGTTGCAGCAAAAGTTGTTGCGGCAGCAATGGTAAAAGTAGAAGCAAGTAATATTTGGGTTAATTTCATTTTAAGCATCCTTTTATTCTTTAAAAATTATTTGTATTGGGTCTATATTTATCATCACCTAAATATGGACAGAGCTCATGCTAAAGAGCATGGGATTGAGGTGCAATCAAAGCAACAAAGTGAAACAGTCCTGTTAACCTGAGAAATACAACCCAGCCTTCACTGTTTATTTAGTGTAAAAAATGCTCAAAATGTTGCCGGAAAAATGTATGTAAATATTTCTATATAGGCTTTTATAAGACTTATTTTTCACCAATAACAAACAAAACCTGCCTAAATCATCATTTTTCAGTAGTTATGCTCTGGTATTAAATGTAAATAAATCTTTCAAATTAGGATGAGGTATTTCATCTACTTGGTCTTTTAATACAGTAAAAATAGCGTGTTGATACTGACTTTAAAATTTATATTTAATTCATTTATATAAGTAAAATTTAATAACAATGCTGTGTAAGTCCTTTTAAATAGTGTGAATACGTTGCCATAGCTCCAGGAAGAAATTAAAGTGGAGCAATATGCAGATTTTTGAGGTGGGTTGCTCTTACCACTGCATTGATTGATTTCCACCAAATGAATAGCGAGTAAGTTTTGAAACTGATTTCTCCCACACAAGCTGTCCCTACGCATATCATTTCTGGATTTTTAGGGGCTGGAAAAACCACCTTGCTCAAGCATTTACTCAGTGAAAAACCTGAAAATGAAGTTTGGGCGGTGTTGATGAACGAGTTCGGACAAATTGGTGTCGATCAGCAAATGTTACCGCAAACTCAAGGCTATGAAGTTAAAGAGCTATTGGGCGGCTGTCTGTGTTGTAGCAGTCAATTACCGATGCAAATTGCTTTATCTCGATTATTGTCTGAAACTAAACCGGATCGATTATTTATCGAACCGACCGGTTTGGGACATCCTGCACAATTACTGGACCAACTCACCGAACCGCATTGGCAACCGAGTATTGCCATGCATGCCTTAGTCACGATGGTGGATGGCTCGCGTTTGCATGATGCGGATTGGAGCAAGCAAAATCTGTATGCAGATCAGTTAAAAGCTGCGCAGATTATTGTGGTTTCTCATGCAGATCGTATGGATTTCGCAGATGATCAGGCTTTAGCAGCATTGAAGACTGAATATCAAGCCTATCAACAGATCTGGCTGATGAGTGGACAGACTGAAATTTCGCTTGAGCAAATTGATCTGCCTTATGTAGGCACTGAACGTAAGATTCAGCCTTTGCTGAAAATTCAAAAAACATTTTCTACCGGGCAAAGTCTGCCAGAGATTAAACAATTGCCTTATCACTATGTCGAAACCACTCAAGGCTATAGTGTGGCGGGTTGGAAGCTACCCAAGCGTTGGCAATTCGATTTTTATCCTCTATTGGATTTGCTTTGTGAACAAAAGGATTGGCTGCGGATTAAAGGAGTTTTTAATACCAACCAAGGTTGGAAAACCTTTAATTTTAATCCGGATCAATTTAATTATCAGTCTGCAGAAGAAGGCATTGATAACCGCATTGAAATCATTGTGCAAGATCAGCGTGATTGGCAACACTTTGAAGATCAATTATTTCAGTGTCAGCTGAATATGGGCGAAACTGATAAAACAACTCAGCAAAAGTAGTCCAAATCTTATATGCTAAGCGCCAAATTTGAGGACTTTTTTATGGCGCTTAAAGCAACGATTTATAAGGCTGATTTGAATATTGCCAATATGGATGATCATCAATATGCTGATTATCAATTGACGATGGCTCTACATCCCTCTGAAACCATTGAGCGCTTGATGGTGCGTATTTTGGCCTATGCGCGTTTTGCTGGTGAAGCTTTAGAATTTACCAAAGATCTGTTTGAAACCGATGAACCCGCTTTGTGGGAAAAAGACTTAACTGGTCAGCTGATCAAGTGGATTGAAGTGGGTAGTCCAGATGAAGATAAAGTCAAAAAAGCCAGCGCCCGTTGTAAGCAAGTTGCAGTGGTAACCTATGGTTCATCGGTTGATGAATGGTATAAGCGCAACAGCAAATTAAAAACTTTAAGTAATGTTCAAGTCTGGAAGCTTTCTACAGCAACCACAGATGCACTGCCACAATTATGCGAACGTACCATGCAGTTACAGTTAAACGTCATGGATGGTGAATGGACGCTGATTGGTGAGCATGCGCAAGTCCTGGTTGAATGGGAACAGTTACAGTAAATATAAGCAGGATGCGGGTTTAGGCTTGCATCCTGATCACAAAATTGCGTATACCTTAAAAGAATAACAATGAGAGGGCTAGATAATGCAGCCTGATTTATATCGTTTGCTTATAGCCCTGGGTTATTGGTTGCATTAGCGGTGTTGATCATTCTTATTTTTTTGATCTATGTTCATGAGCGTATAGAAGCCCTGAATCATGCACGCACCTATCGAATTATTTGTCCTTATCAACGCAAGACTTTAGATCAATATGAAGATTTATTTAGGGCTTATGACATGAAGGTGGTTCGCAGTGTGCAACATAAAACCGAACATCGAATTAGTGGACGCTGGATTTTAATCGGCTCCGCTGAAAATCATAAAAAACTGACCGCTTATTTAATGAATGACTCCAATATTCAAGAGCTGAGCTTTTAAATACTAAAAACCTTAAATCATAAAGAACTCACTTGAATCCGGTTTATAATAGCCATTGAAAAATTTAGTGCTCAGTTCAGGTAAATGACGATGACAAATGAATTAGAAATTATTGATTTAAAAGTGGGTGAAGGTAAAGAAGCAGTTAAAGGCGCGCTGATTACCACGCATTACACAGGCTGGCTGGAAGATGGAACCAAGTTTGACTCATCTATTGACCGTGGCAATTACTTTGAAACCGTGATTGGAACTGGTCGTGTAATTAAAGGTTGGGATCAGGGCATTATGGGAATGAAAGTGGGCGGTAAACGCAAATTGCTTGTTCCTGCACATTTGGCTTATGGCGAACGAAAAATGGGTAAAATCATTCCTGCTAACTCAAACCTTATTTTTGAAATTGAGTTATTCGACGTAAAAACACGTGATTAAAATTTATTAATTTCTGATGAAGAAATGATCTGCAAGATACAGGGATAGATCTTGCAAATAGATGAAAAATTGTTTGAGTTTTCTTTTTTTATCGTTACATTAGTTAATGAACAAGCGTAATTTAAGGATGATTCGCTTTTTGGATAAGAGCCATAATTTAATACATTTTTTTAAGTTTTTTCTTTTGGCTTGTGTATGCGTATTCGCGTGGCAAAAACCGGTATGGGCACACTATAATGCTGCGCCTGAATCTGATGATTTACAGCAAAAATTATTTAATCAGATTCAGTTTACTGAAAATAGCAGTACCCCCTTGCAGGGATTATGGCAGTATTATCCTGGGCAATTTATCACTCAACCCAGTTCCGTTCTAAAATCGACTAGCGTAAGTTTACCTATTTCTTTTAAAGAACTCACCGGTAGCAATGAAACCTACGGTACCTTCATTGGTCATTTTAAAATTCCCAAGGAATATATTGGGCGTCGTATTGCTATTTTTATTCCAAATCAATATGGCGCTTACCGCCTGTATTTGAATGGAGATTTCGTGCTGCGTTTAGGGGAAATTGGTAAAGATACAACCACTCACCTCACAGAAAATGCACCTCGAATTGCCTTTATGGTCGTCAAAAAAGAATATTTCACCCTGACCATTCAAGCCTCAAATTTTGATCCTTTACATGGTGGATTAGAAAATCCTATGCGGATTGGTACCTCGAAAACCATTACTCGACAGTTTGAGCAGCTGATGATGAGTATAGGTTTGGTTTGTGGTGCAGTATTGGGTGTTGGCATATTTACTTTAATGTTTTCCATTTTTCAAGGAAAAATTGGGCGCAGCAGTATTCGGGTATTTGTGTTTGGCATTTTTATCTTATTTTTGGCATTACATAATTTATTTTCTGCACCTTATGCCTACACAGTATTTACAGATATTAGCTGGATATGGGGAAGACGATTAGAGTTTCTATTTACTTATCTTGCAGTGGTATTTTTTCTGAGTTATATGATTTTACTCAACCAGCGCTATTTACATCCGATTATTTATTTTGTAGCAATGCTGGTGCTTGGAATAAATATTGTTGTAACTGTATTTACTAGCCCTGAAATTTTTGAACGTTTAGCATTTTATAGTTCACTCTTTAGTCTTGTGGTCATTTTGAATTTTGCCTATGGCTTTTATCTGACTCTAAAAACGAAAGAAAAATATTCTACGATTAATTTATGGGCTGTGGTTTTATTATGTGTGACATTTGTCCATGATTTTTTGTTGACGCTCAATTTAATTGAGTCCTTTAATCTATCATTTATCTCTACCAGTTTTTATGCATTGTTGGTTATGTTCCAGCAGTCTAGAAATTTTGCGCGACATACTTCTTATATTGAGCAATTGAATAATAATTTACTTGAGCTGAATAGTTCTTTAGACAACAAGGTGAAAGAACGTACCTTACAATTGCATCAGTTAAATGAACAGTTAGAACGACAAATTCAAATTGATGCATTAACTGGTGCGTTTAACCGCCGTGCTTTAAATGCCGAGATACAGCGTTTATTTACCCTGACACAAAATCACAGTAATAGCACCTTGGCATTTGCCATGTTAGATGTGGATTATTTTAAAAATTATAATGATTACTATGGGCACTTGAAGGGTGACGTGATTTTGCAAGACTTGGTTAAAATGATACAACAGGCCTTGCCACCTTCAGCTTATGTGGCACGCTATGGGGGAGAGGAGTTTGCGATTATTTTGCATAATGTTCCTAGTGAAGTGGTTTTAAAAGTGTTGCAACAGGTTTTAAATGCCGTAAGACAAGCACAGCTGGAACATGTAAATAGACCCGACCAAAAACAATATGTGACCTTAAGCATGGGGGTTGCATGGATGGATCGAAATCATCCCTATGCCGATATACATGAACTCATGAAGGCTGCCGATGTCCAGCTTTATGCAGCTAAAGGCGCCGGTCGAGATCAATACCAAGCGCTTGGCTCTTAAGCGTTAAGATAGTTAATGGGGCGATAGGTATTTTATTTGATGCAATCTGCATTCGTATTTTAAAGCTATATTCTTGATAAAACCTTCATCATAAAATCTGCTCTTGATTGATATTTTCTAAGCAAATTTGCATACGACTTTGACGTCGTTGATGCTCTTGAACACAGGATCGAATACCCGTATGAATGACCTGAATAATGTCGCGGGGATATCTGGAAGATCTTTAATTTCGGCAGCTTTAATCAGCATGGATTTTTTTATTAATTTAAGCAGTCTATTTAAATAGAATTACATTGCTTGCGAAATAGTCATATTGTTGTGTTTTTTAAAGCTTTTATTCCAATTCATCCGTGTTTTTTAAGATTCATTTCAGTTTGATTTGATAAAAAGGCAAGTTGAAACAACTGAATGTCATACATCAGGAAAGGCAAGATCCACATTTTATTGATGGAAAATGTGTGATATTCAGAGAATAAAATGATTTTTTGAGCACCATATTAATGAATACTCGCTTGCTTTCAACATTGCTCTCCACTTCTCTTTCTGCAGCTTTGTGGCAGATTCCTCATTTAGCCTGGAGTCAAAAGCCACCGCATAATCCGACACTGACCGTGATTGGTTATCATGAAATTATCAACACTAAAAATGCACTTATTCCTGAATATGCGGTGAGTACAACCCAATTTCAGCAACATATTGATTGGCTGAAAAAAAATGGTTTTCACTTTATTAATGTTGATCAGCTTATTCAAGCGCATCAAGGGAAATATAGCTTACCGACAAAACCGGTTTTATTGACGGTGGATGATGGCTATGCCTCTTTTTATCAAAATGCCTATCCGATTGTTAAAGCGAATAAAATTCCTGTGGTTTTGGCGGTGGTGGGTTCATGGTTAGAACCCAAAGAAGATCAAAGCATAGATTTTTCAGGAGAGCAGCTTCAGCGTAAAGATATGCTGTCTTGGGCAGAATTGAAAGAGATGCAAGACAGCGGTTTAGTGGAAATGGCCAGTCATAGTTATAATTTGCATCGCGGTATTGTAGGCAATCCACAAGGCAATCTTGAACCTGCGGCTGTCACACGCTTATATGATCCTAAATCTGCCAGTTATGAAGATGATAGCCACTATCAGCAGCGTATTTCCAATGATTTAAAACAGAATAATCAATTGCTGATTGAGCATGGTTTGAAATCACCACGCATAATGGTCTGGCCTTATGGCCACTATAATATGCAAACTGTAAAGATTGCCAAGCAGTTGGGTATGCCTGTTGCCATCAGTCTGGATGATGGTGCAGATTCGGCGAAAAGTTCACTGGGTCAGCTCAATCGTATTTTGATTGAAGGCAATATGACTACAGCGGATTTGGCGCGAGAAATTCAAAATCGTCAGCAACATTTGGGCGACAATAATCGTCCGCAAAAAATTATGCATATCGATTTAGATTACATTTACGACAAAGATCCGATTCAACAAGAACGTAATCTTGATCACCTGCTGGACCGGATTGTGGCCATTAAAGTGAATACCGTGTATTTACAGGCTTTTTCCGATCCGGATGCCAACGGCTCGGCGGATATGGTGTATTTCCCCAATCATTATTTGCCGATGCGCGCAGACTTGTTTAACCGTGTGGCCTGGCAAATTCAGACCCGAACCCAAGTGGGGCGTGTCTATGCGTGGATGCCATTACTGGCTTGGGAATTACCTAAAAATAATCCGGTGTCTAAAGATGTGGTTGAAACCCAGCAAAAGGAAGATTCAGAACATCTGAATATGGGATATCGCCGTTTAAGTCCATTTTCACCCGATGCACGAAAAACCATTAGCGGAATTTATCAAGACCTGGCCAAGTCGGTGCCTTTTAACGGTATTTTATTCCATGACGATACCACTTTATCTGACTATGAAGATGCCAGTCCCGAAGCTTTGAAAGCCTATGCAGCTATTGGTTTGCCGACAGATTTAGCTAAAATTCGTAGCAATGATGCCGATCTGCAAAAATGGACCGCTTATAAGACCAAGTACATTGATGACTTTGCATTGCAACTGGCACAACAAGTCCGTCAGTATCATCCTTTTTTACTGACTGCACGTAATTTATATGCGCAAGTTGCGCTTAAGCCGTATGCGGAAAATTGGTATTCACAGTCTTTAGAACAGTCCATCAATCGTTATGACTTCACTGCAATCATGGCGATGCCCTATATGGAACAAGCACCCAATAGCGATGCTTTTTATCGAGATATTGTCAATCGCGTGAAGCAATTTCCAAAGGGAATCAAAAAAACAGTCTTTGAATTGCAGGCAGTGAACTGGCGAACCAATCAAAAAGTTCCATCAGATGAGATGGCTCAAACCATTCAATCTTTATATGAACAAGGTGCAATGCACGTGGCTTACTATCCGGATGATCCGATTCAGGATCATCCCGATACGCGAGTGTTACGCAAGGCCTTTGATTTGAAATCAAGCAAACTTGTTCCTTAAAGGAATTCTATATGTCAACGCTGCAGCACTTTTGGCATTCTGCTTTGCACTTTGTCTTTTATTATCCATTATTTATGTCGTATTTATGGATGATTGGTGCACTGATTTTCTATTGGAAAGAACGACAAGATCCACCGTATCAACAACCGAAGCCACTTGCTGCTTATCCCAAAGTGGCGGTGCTGGTGCCTTGTTTTAATGAAGGTGATAACGCGGAAGAAACCTTAAGTCATGCCTTGGCACTGGATTATCCAAATTTTGAAGTGATTGCGATTAATGATGGCAGTTCAGACAACACCGCAGACGTCTTAAACCGTTTGGCTGTACAGCATGAAAAGCTGCGTGTGGTGCATTTGGCACACAATCAAGGTAAAGCCATGGCATTACAGGCGGGAAGCTTGTTGACCGATGCCGAATATTTGATTGGCATCGATGGTGATGCCTTACTCGATCCGCATGCAGCAACATGGATGCTGCGCCATTTTCTGAAAGATGAAACTGTCGCTGCTGTCACAGGCAATCCAAGAATTCGTACCCGTTCCACTTTAATTGGTCGTATTCAGGTCGGAGAGTTTTCTTCTATCGTGGGGATGATCAAACGTGCGCAACGTAGTTTTGGCCGACTGTTTACGGTTTCGGGTGTGATTACTGCATTTCGTAAAAGTGCGGTGCATGAAGTCGGTTATTGGTCACCTGACATGCTGACTGAAGATATTGATATCACCTGGAAGCTGCAACGTGCAGGCTGGAATATTCATTTTGAACCGAATGCCTTGGTGTGGATTTTAATGCCAGAGACCTTTAATGGTTTGTGGAAACAGCGGCTGCGTTGGGCGATGGGTGGGGCACAAGTGCTGATTAAAAATATGGATGTACTGTTTAAACCGAAACTGAATTTTTTATGGCCCTTATTGTTTGAACTGGTCTTAACGCTGGTGTGGTCTTATTTAATGCTGTTTATGGCGATTCTCTGGTTAATTCATTTTGTTGTTCCGCTTGGAATTAATGGGGCGGGTTCTCCATTTTTGCCTTATGGAACAGGCATGCTATTAGGGGCAACCTGTTTACTTCAGTTTGCGCTCAGTAAATGGATGGACAGTCGTTATGAACCCGGACTCGGTAAAAATTACTTCTGGATGATCTGGTATCCATTTGTATTTTGGTTAATTACGCTGTCTGCCAGTATTGTGGCATTTCCAAAAGTTTTGTTGCGTCGTGATGGTAAGCGGGCACGCTGGGTCAGTCCAGACCGGGGTATGCGTAATTCAACCGTCAATAATGAGAGCATCCGCAATGAAAAATAATTCTTTAATTATTGATTTACGCCGTTTCTTACCTTGGCATAAACGCTATGCTTCAAATACATCTACAGCAATGATGTGGGCAGTCTGGTTGTTTTTATGGCGTCCATTGTTAATTGTAATTGGTGTAGTAAGTCTGCAAAAACAACATGTCATTTATCAACTGTTTTCAGCTTTTGGTTTGGGGATTGAACATGGTGTGAGTGCATTATTGGCATGTGTGGTCGCATTATTATTGTGGACGAATTTTGTTCCTGCAAAAACAGTAAAGCCAAGCTCTGCCAAAAATATCTGCGATTATGAACAGCATTTTGATTTGCCTGTTCAGGACATTGAGCAGGGACGTCAACAAAAAGTCAGTGTGATCCATCATGATGATCACGGTAAAATTATTCGGATCGAATAATGAAACGTTGTTCGAGTAAATTTTCTATAAGCTCCCGAGTGAATATCACACCCGGGATCTTTTTATTTGATTGATGTAGTTATACGGATGGAATAAGAATATAAGGACAATCCCACACATATTAAAAACAGTCCAAGAATTAAATGTGGACTTAAAGCTTCATGATTAAGCCATGTGCCCCACAGTGTGGCGAGTACAGGTGTTATAATCGTAATTAGCATTAGGGTGGTTGGATTAACTGTGCTGAGCAGTTGATAATAAAAAATCATCGCCAGTACGGAGGAAAATAAAGCACTATAGATCAGTGCAATACTGGTTTGTAATGAAGGGAGCTGCGATGGCAGATCTGACCAGGAAAAAGGCAGTAAAGCACAATAGCCTAACCACGACATGATTGTCGCACCTGTCATTTGGCTGATCGGATGGAGGTTGGCAGCGACACCACGAACTGCAAATACAGAGAGTACATAAAGCATCATGGCGATGACTTCTAAACCTATCCCGAGATAATTTAGTACCAAGTTTTGCGAACTTAAGCCCAGTGAAAAATACAGACCGAGCATGCCCATCATTAAACCTGTGCATTGATAAACACTTAACTTTTCATTTTTAAAAATACAGGTCGCCAGCAAACCGGATACGAATGGGGCAATGCCGTAGATGATTGAAATAATGGTTGATGGAACTTTTGATGCGCCCATATAGCAAAAGGTCATGGACGCAAACAAGCCCAGTGCGCCTGCCGCATAGCTGAGTAAAGCTTGCGGGTGCAAGGGCACTTTGACTTTAAAGTAAGCCTGACAGACTAAGGCAATTGGAATAGCCAAGCTAAATCGGATAAATAAGCCCCACGCCCAATGAATTTCATGCACTGTCCAAACGGCTGCCAGCGGTGTCAGTGACCAAATCAGCACGACAGTAACAAATTGACCGGCTGTAGCGAAGCGTGAGTATCGGCTAAAAGAAGCTACAACCGGCTCGGACAGTGGCGAGGGAAAGTCATTTTTATTGGATGGCTGATTCATTGGTTTTTTCCTTATTTTTAGGCAATAAAAAAGGTCGCTGTTGAGGCGACCTTTGGATATTAATTTTAGTGATTATTCAAAGAAATGATCACGGTACAGATTCCAAGGCACCTCATGCAAAAAGTCCACCCGTCGTGAAGTGGCTTTGTTGACTTGAATGTCCAAAGCGAGCCAAATCGCAAGCGGATATTGAGGGTATGGAATAGCTAACATGAAGAAAAAGTCTCTGAATGAACATTTTTTATAGCATAATATTTTAAAAATTGTATGAATTTTATTCAAATTGTTTTATAAATATAAAGATAACAATTATTTACTCGTGAGAGTGTCGCTATGATAAAAATACTCTTGTGGTTGTGTCTTTTCATTGTTTTTATTGGACTTTGGAAAGTCATTTTTAAATTTCAGATCAATCAACATTTTCAACAATTCAAAATCAAGCAGTTAGCCGATTTAGACAAAACTGCCTCTATATCCACGAAGCCATTATCCGCCCATGAAGCACGTATCGATGAAGTGGAGGAATATGAACAACAATTATTTGATGATGTCTGCCAAATATTTTTTGAGCGCGAATTGGCTGAACGAAATTTGAGTCAGGCGATTGTGGTTCAAGAAGATGTATTAAGAAAAATGCCAGCCAAAACCCAAACCCAAATTCGCAAGCTGGATTTAGGGGAATGGTCTATTTATTGGACTTTCTATGACCAGTCTTTGGAATATTATGTAGGACGTTACGGGGTGTTTTATACCCATGTCGACCGTTTCGGGGAAGAACATAAATTTGAAATGAAAGATGAGCATAGCCACGTTTGATCAAAGTGATGCAGTTGAGTGCTAAATACTTTTGGCTAAAAGATGAAGGGATTTAAATCTTTATGCGGTTTTTAACTGTCTTAAAATGCGTTGCTTTACTTGAGCTAGATAGAACAGATCATCATTCAGGAAATCCATTAAAATTGCGCCTTCATAATCGGCCAGACTTTGTTTGGCTAAAATTCTGGCTTCATTTTCATCCAGATTTATTTTAAATAATTGATAGAACGCCATTTCCCCATCCTGAAAAATAGCGCGAATTTTTTCTAAAATATCGGCATATTAATACCGGACTTCAATAGAAAGAATTCCAACTAAACAATCTTTTATTTCATAACTAAAAAAACTGCACTGCACGCTCATGAATCTGTTCAAAATGCAGGGTCCAAAATGCCTATTTTCTAACTTATGCTTTAGATGGGGCATAGTAAACTCGTTTTTATTGGATTTAGACGACTAACTTTTGGATTATTCAATTTTAAATTATTGACCTTTAAATTCGGGCGCACGTCGTTGCAGCATCGCCATAACACCCTCCTGTACATCTTGAGTTTTTAACAGTGGAGTGAGGTGCTGTTGTAAATTGGCAAATGCTGTTTCTGCACCATGTTCAGCGGCCTCTTTGGCAGAGGAAAGCGTGGCTTGTACCGCTAGAGGCGCAGCTTGAGCAATACGTTCAGCCAGTTCAAGCGCTCGTTTGAGTGGTGCTTCAGCTGTGATTTCATTGATCAGGTTTAAGTCCAGAGCTGTTTGAGCATCGAATGCATCCCCCGTGAGCAAGTAGCGCATGGCTTTTGACCAGCCTGCTGCTTGGACAAAACGCACCGTTGCACCACCAAAAGGTAAAATCCCACGTTGCACTTCCATTTGTGCAAATTGGCTATTGTCCTGAGCAATCACAATATCGGCATTGAGCATCAGCTCGATCCCTGCGGTATAGCAATAGCCCTGTACTGCCACAATCACCGGTTTTTTTCGCTGACGTCCGCTGGTTCCCCATGGATTGATCTGATGTTCATTGTAGTTAAATATGCCACTACTCAGTTTGGGTTGTAACTCAACCAAATCCAAACCCGCAGTAAAGTGCTCACCATGGGCGAAAATCACTGCACAGCGTAACTCGGGATGATCTTCATATTTGGTTAAGGCGAGTGATAAGTCATGAATCAGATGACTATCAAAGGCATTTCGTTTTGTCGCACGGTCGAGTCCAATCAAGAACAGAGACCCGCGAATTTCCCGGCTGACTTTTCCTTGTTGTTGTGACATTTTTACTCTCCCAGTTTGATTGTTTTTTATATTCTTCAACGGTCGTTAGAAAACTGTCAAATCTATGTAGGCTACTTTTTAATTTGCATTGAAGTAACAGATCATAGTTCGAAACAGCTGTGTTGTCCGTCAGATTGTGTAGCTGAATTGGTACAATTTATCTTGCGTTCAGCGCTATTTTTTCCATAATAGCAGCACTGTTTACCTGCCTGTTTATTGCTATGTCACCTTTAGAAATTGTTGCCGTCATTATCAGTCTTATTGGGGTGACATTGACCATTAAACGGAATATGTGGTGTTGGTGGTTTAACTTCGCAGCCTTTGTTTTATATGCCTATTTATTTTACGAATTTAAGCTGTATGGCGAAACCATTTTGCAGTTCTTCTTTATCGTGGTGAACTTTTATGGTTTCTACCACTGGTTGAAGGGCAAACAGCAAGATCATGAAATTCGGATTGAACCGATTGCTAATAAAATAGTGATTTTCCAAATGCTGCTTGCAGCAGTGGGCGGTTTAATTTTCGGTTTAACTTTAAAAAATTTTACCGACGCTGCTGTGCCGATGCTGGATTCACAATTGGCGGCTTTTAGTTTACTGGCCACCTATTGGACCAGCCGTAAACATATTGCGACTTGGGTATTGTGGGTTTTCGTCGATATCGTTTATGTGGGCATGTTTATTTATAAAGATTTATTCTTGACTGCGGGTTTGTATGCAGCCTTTGTCGGATTGGCCGCTTTTGGCTGGTGGCAGTGGGAACAAGTGAAAAAGAAACAGGCAATCACTCATTTTAAGGGTGTATAAAGATATTTTATGGCGCACTTGGATTGACTGCTATGCTGATTGATTTCATTCAACATCAATTGAAGCAATTTGATGAAATGGCATCACGCATTCAAGCTGCGCCTGACCACTATATCCAGTTTGATTCAGTCTCTGATTTCTATAAGGCTGAATGGTTGAATGATTTTCCAAAAGGCACCACATGGGCAGCTACAGGTTTGGATGATGGTGCTGAACAATTCTATGCAATCATTGAATATAGAAGCCATTTCCTCAGTATTTCCTGTTCCGGGAAAATTGAAATACATTGTGGCGTATATGGTCAATAGTTCGGTAGATACGGTCAATGACAGCATCACTAAAATTCAATTAAATAAAAAGCGACAAAATGCGCTAGATCAGTGATGATCAAATGGTTTATAAGTATTCAAAACGACCAATAAAAAAACAAAGGATAGAAAAATGGCACATCGTTTTACTGTGAATTCTACAATTCAGGGCGTTTCAATTGATGAATTTAAACGACTTGCATCAGATACAGCTTTGCACGAAGCAGTATGCAGACGTATTCCAGGTGAAAAATTAGAAATTATTGAATCTAAGATTCAGGGCGAGACCTATACTTTACGCCGTGCTTATAATTTAGATGTGAAGATTCCGGATATCGCAAAAAAACTGCTCAAAGATGCATTTCGTTTGAAGCGTACCGATATCACCAATTTAGAAGCTTTAACTTCGACCATAGAATTGGGTGCAAATTTACCTCTAGTAGCCAGTTGTGAACGTGCAGTAACAGGGGATGATCGGCAAATTCACATCACCTTAAATTGGCAGGTTAAGATTAAAGTCCCTTTGGTTGCAGGCATGCTAGAAAAACATGCTGAAGGGGAAATTCGTAAATTCAGTGATGTGGAAATCCAGATTGTTGAAGATGAATTAAAGAAAAATCTCTCTGCTTAATGATGATAAAAAAGCCCTTTATTAAAAGGGCTTTTTTATTTATGAATGATTAATCTTTTAAGGTATTGTGCGGTGTAGAAATTGCAGATGCTACTAAATCCTGTTTTTCAAATTTGGCTCTATAAAGCATCGCAGTAAAGAACGAGACCAAGCACACCACCCAAATGTAATACATTGCGCCAATATTGCTATATAGGCTTAACCATTGCACCAACGGTAAAGTAATACCACCCGCTATGGCATAAGCAACATTATAGGAAAATGAAATGCCCGAGAAACGGATTTGAGCAGGGAACATTTTCACCATACTGTAAGACACCATACCTACGGTTCCCGAGAACAAACCAAGCAACATGTACAGCATGAACACAGTTGATGGAGCGACATGTCCCAAGCTGTTATAAAAAATACCCGCAATGATCGCGACAGCGAGTGAACCGAATAAAATCACTTTGCCTGCGCCAAAACGGTCAGCCAACAGTCCTGCCAAAATACAACCCAGCATTTGCATGACAATTGCGGCACTTTGCATTTTAAAGGCATCGGCGCGTTCAAAGCCGAAAGCACCCACTAACAGGTTTGGCATGGCTAAAATCAGAACCACTACGCAAGCAGTCAGGAACCAAGTAAATAACATGCCAATCACCACCGCGGTTTTATGTTCTGCTAAAACCTGTTTCACCGGCATTTCTTTAGAAAGTTCTTTACGTGCTTGCATCGCCTTAAATACTGGGGTTTCTTTTAAATAACTACGCAAATAGAGCGCAATTAAACCGAAAATACCCCCGGCAATAAAGGGAACGCGCCAAGCCCAGTCATGAATTTCTGTTTCTGAAAATTTGATGGAAATAAACAAGGACATCAATGCACCGAGTAAAATCCCTAAAGATAGACCTGCGGTGAGTAAGCCATTAGCAAAACCAATTTTCTTTTCCGGTACGTGCTCGGAAACGAAAGTCCAAGCCGCAGGAATTTCCCCACCAATGGCAATGCCTTGTACCACGCGCATCAGCAATAACAATAATGGTGCGGCATAACCAATGCTTTCAAAGGTCGGCATCACACCAATCATTAAGGTCGGGAGCGCCATCAGTAAAATGGACAGGCTGAATAGGCGTTTACGTCCAATTAGGTCACCAAAATGTGCCATGACCACACCACCGAGTGGGCGGAAGAAGTAACCTGCGGCAAAAATACCGTAAGTGTTCAGCATTGCCCAAAAAGGACTTAAGCCACTTGGGAAAAACAGTTCAGAAATGATTTTGGCGTAAAAGACATAAATAACGAAGTCGTAGAATTCGAGTGCGCCACCGAGGGAGGAAAGTCCAAGGGTGCGTTTATCTTCACTGCTTAGACGTGCAGGCGCTTCCGTGCTGGTTGTATTGGTCATCGCAGGTACAAATAGTGATAAAGTTTTTATTCTAATCAATTGCTATCTATATGAAAAATAATTCTTTCTTCTGAGTTCGACAACTTAAATTTATGAATAATGACTGGTGATCTGTGTGGATATTAGAGTCTTACGAAGTAGGGCAAAAGAGAGAGGAGGATGCCGATCGTCGTTAGCATCGTGGTATTTTCCACAAAATAAGGAAAGATCATTAGTACCAAGCCACAAATCAAGGGCACAGTGACTTTTTGCTTTTTCCCATACAGAAAATAGCCTAAGCCTATTGAGCTAAAAAGAACACCAAGAAGAAGTTGGGCTGTGGTCATTATTTTATATTTATAAAGGATTTGAGCTGATTATAACCAAGTAAAATTAAAATAGACTTAAAAGATTTTGCTAAGGAATAGCCAACCTTGATCTGCAAGAAAGGTGAAATACAAGGATTAAAATTGCATATGATCGATCTGTTTTTAGCGTTAAAATTTATACAGAATTTGTGATTTAAAACAGTATTGGATTTAGCTTTATATCTAACAAGGGAATGAGTTTATGAGTACCATTTTACCTGTAGCACAGCGTGGTGAAGCCATTCTGAACTTAACAGCGGCTGAAGTGGCAAAGTCTGAGCTGAATAGTGAATGGCTAAATCAACTCGCTGTAGCTATGCATGCCACCATGACGGAACGTAATGGTGTAGGTATTGCCGCCCCTCAGGTTTATGTCTCTAAACGGGTGATTATTGTCGCTTCACGTCCTAACCTGCGTTATCCCGATGCACCTGAAGTGGATGCAGTGGTGATGGTGAATCCTGAAATTCTAGAAAGGTCTGAAGCAACTGTTCTGGGTGAAGAGGGGTGTTTAAGTGTCCCCGATGAGCGTGGGCAAGTGGCACGGGCGGAAACAGTTAAAGTGCGTTATTTAACGCTGCAAGGTGAACCAATAGAAACGATCTATAAGGGTTTTCCTGCAAGGATTGTGCAGCATGAAGTGGATCATTTGGACGGAGTGTTGTTTATTCAGCGGATATAAGTCTCAATTGTTTAATTTTTGTGCTATAAATATAAAGCAATAAAAATTTTAGAAATTATAAATATAGTAAGTAAGTCTATGAACTTGTTTAAAAAAATACATACGCTGATTTTTCATTATTGGGGCAGATTTAGGTTTCATATACTCGAATCTGATAATTTAATTATTAACTGGCCTAATTTTGATAAAGGGGTATTGCTCCTGATTTTTGGGGCATTTTGCCAAGTCAGTGCAATTAAATGGTATCTGGTCAGTTATTTCTCCGCTGAAAATGCTGTCTGGATTAATGCGGACTTTTTTTTCATCCGTATTATCAGTGTGGTTATGACTTTAATCATTTTTATCATTATAGTTGGCTTTAGCTTCAGATATAAAAGAAATAGAAAATTCCGGAGATTTATTTCTTATTTTTCGCCGATGTTCTTTGGTGGTACCATGATTTATGCGGGCTATACCATCGGTATTTACAGCCCCGCGACCATTGCCGGATTTATCAATATCGTCCTGATTGGACTGGTATTCTATTCACGAAAAATTATTTATAGTATTGCGATTCCTGCTCTTATTTTTATCATCATTATTAGTTACTTAACTTTTAATGGTGTGATTCGTTACGCCCCTGTGTTTAGTGATGCGCTTACTAATGGCGAGTTTTATCATAATGAATTCTGGATCGGAAGTATGGCGGAAGTTTATCTGCCGATCTTGCTGGTTTCGATTTTGTTTTTTGAAATTTTACTTTCGCAATGGCGTCGCCGTGAAAAAAATATTAAAAGAATGAGCCAAACCGATGTGCTGACGAATGTGTTTAATCGTCGTTATATTGGTGAACAACTCACCGCTTTAGAACGCAAGAAAAAAACAGCTTATGCGGTAATTTTACTGGATCTGGATCATTTCAAACTTATTAATGACCAATATGGTCATGAAGTTGGAGATATGGTTTTGCAACGTGTTGCTGCAATTTTATGTGCCACTACACGGGAACAGGATATCGTTGGGCGTTTTGGTGGTGAAGAATTTATTCTGATTTTAAAAGAACAAAACTTACAGCAAGCGATTGAGATTGCAGAACGTTGTCGTAAAATAATTGAGCAGGAAGAAATTCAGTTAGAAACAAAAGAGATTTTAAAAATGAGTGCAAGTTTTGGTGTAGCACTCTCTCAAACCACTTTAAATAAAGAACAGACCATTCGTCTGGCCGATCGAGCTTTATATTTGGCTAAACGGCAGGGCAGAAATCAGGTAAGAAATTATCTGGAATTAGTTAATAATATGCCTTCACCTATCTATTGAATTGGAATGTTGTTTTAGTTGGTCGATAGTGATTTTCGGATTTATAGGGTGTGATTCAAGTGATTACTAAAATAGCTATTCAAAATTAAAAAAATCCATTCCGACCTCCTTTAAAAAAAGGGGGTAGCCACGTAGTTTATTTAATCAGATGACATCTCTATCCTTATAAATAAAGGCTTAGAAGCTGATTAGATAAAAATCACAGAGTATCATTTTTAGGCTAAAAAAAGCACCGAATTAATCCGATGCTTTTTGGATGCTGTTCTATAAGGATTACTTAATATGTTCCGCAATGTCGGTAAAGATCACGCCTAATCCATGCGCACCAGCGTCTGGATAACCTAAGCTTCGGTCACCGACTGTTCCGGCACGGCCCATGCGTGCAACGATGTCTTTTGTAGACTCTGCACCTTGAACCGCAGCTTGTGCACCTAAAGTGAAGTTTTCTTTAAAGGTTTTATTTGTATTTGATGACCATGTATCGGCACAAGGAACCAATGCATCGATTAAGGTTTTGTCGCCAACCACAGCACCACGGCCAAATGAACGCTCGCCTGTGGTTTGAATACCTTTCACCGCATCTTGCAGCATCACGGCAAAGTCGGAAACTGAAAGTATTTCCTTTCCTTTAATCGATTTACTTGCTGCGCGGAAAGCTGAGCCCCAAATCGGACCTGAAGCACCACCACAATGTTCCATAATGATGATTGAGCAGTTCAGTAAGAAATCATCCATGTGTTGATATTGCACAAGCGCGTCCCATTGGCGTTTAAGCTGTTTAAAGCCTTTAGCAACACTCATCCCAAAGTCGCCATCACCCGCATGGGCATCTAATTCACAAAATGGCACTTCATTTTTAATGATGCAGGCACTCATCACATCGATCACATAGCGCATATTTTCAATCGTAAATTGTTCATTCACGATTTCGGCATGTTCTGCGTGAGTTTCAATATCTACATTTAAGGTACGTTCCGCTTTGAAATCGTTTATTGTAAATTCAATGGCTAAGGCCACTGAACCGTCCATTTTAAAGGTAGGGGTGTTGGCAGGTGCATCTAAATAGCTTTTCAGTTCATCATCTAATGCTAATAACGAAACGGATGCGCCCGCCATGTCGATACTGGTCATATAGTTACCGACAAAGGTACGGTAAATCTTAATCCCTTTTTTCGCTAACTGTTGGCAAACATCTTGATTGAACAGATAAAGTTCTTGCATTGGTGTTGAACCAAAGCCGTTAATGAGTACCGCAACTTCTGTTAAATCAGGACGATCGAGGAATAGATCATCGACAATGCGCTGCGCCAATTCATTTGAAGGCAGAATTTTTTCACGGCAGATACCTGGCTCACCATGAATCCCCACGCCATATTCCATTTCATCATCAGCCAAGGTAAAGGTTGGGGTTCCTTTGGCAGGTACCGTACATGAGTTAAAGGCAAAACCTAAGCTGGTGACATTGTCCGCTGCTTTTTGAGCTATTTTTTTAACACGTGCCAAGTCATAGCCTTTTGATGCAGCTGCGCCAGCAATTTTATGCACAAATACAGTGCCGGCAACGCCACGACGACCGACTGTGTATAGGCTGTCTTTGACTGCAATATCATCAGCGACTTTGACGTAATCAACTTTGATTCCATCATCGACGGCAAGGGCAGCACCATTCTGGAAATTCATCATATCGCCAGAATAGTTTTTAATGATCATCAGTACGCCTTTATCAGACGCAACTTGCTGCAAAGCTTTATAGACTTGAATTTGAGAAGGTGATGCAAATACATCACCGCAAACCGCAGCATCTAGCATGCCTTGTCCCACAAATCCTGCATGTGCAGGCTCATGACCGCTGCCGCCACCACTGATTAAGGCCACGTTTTGGTGTTTTTCTTTACGTGAAATAATTTTAGATGATTCATTGAATGCGAGTTCAGGGTGTGCGAGGACAAAACCTTTGCACATTTCGACAACGATGTTTTCAGCACCGTTCATTAATTTTTTCATTGAAACACCAATAGTTATGAATTTGGGAGATAAATTTATTGCCCTATTATTATTGAAAGCAGCGAATTTTGCAGACTTAAAACTGTAAGAATGCACGATTTAGAGTTAATGGGTTAGAAAAGGGGCAGTTTTTTCAGTACACTCATTTATAAATTTAGAATCCCTCCCAACCTCCCTTTCTTGCACTTCATTTAAAGCAATGCTTTAAGTCGTGTTCAGGGAGGAGCTGTCACGTAATTCATTTAATCACATGACAAAGTCCCTCTTTTGAAAAGAGGGATTTAGGGAGATTAAAATAAAAAGAGAAAATAAAAATGAAACCCTACAATAAAGACTTAAAACAAGCCTCACGCGAATTACGCAACAACATGACAGAAGCTGAGAAACTACTTTGGTCACGGCTTCGTGGCAAGCAAATTTTAGGTTTGCAGTTCTATAGACAGAAACCAATTTTAAATTTCATCGTAGATTTTTACTGTCCAGTAGCCAATTTGGTGATTGAGTGTGATGGTGGGCAGCACTATACAATTGAAGGTTTAGAAGCTGATTCTATTCGTGATGTTGCTTTGGCAGAGTTGGGATTGAGGATGTTGAGGTTTTATAATCAGCAGATTTTGAACGAAACGGATGTGGTGGCTCAAGTAATTTATGACGTGATTACTCAGTTATTAGAATCCCCCTTTGATAAAGGGGGACTTCACACGAATTTAATGAAGACATGGAATTCACGGAGTTCCTCCCTTTTTAAAGGGAGGTTAGGAGGGATTTATAAAGATGTTCCTTGGTATATTTTCATAGGTTCAATGACATTATCTAATTTGCGATGTATGAGTGAAATCATTGAAAGGATATCTAAAGCATCTTGCTCATTAATAGTCCACGTAATTTTTGGAGCGTGTGCTGTAGTATTTCTAAAAGTACCAAATACACCTTTAATTAAATTCATAAAACCCTTTTGCTCGCTTTCTTCACTTTCTGTCATTAAATTGCTTAATGCTAGATAGGGAATCTTTCCTTTAAAAGCAAGTGTTTGATCTATTAATTTTGCTCCATCAGAAGTTAAATTAGTCTTATTTCGGATTTTCTCTGCAATACTTTTAGTCGCCTCAAAAACAGCATGGAAATAGTTATCTACTAATAATTCTGCTTTACAAAATAAGAGGACATCATTATGAATAATTCTATCTATCAGAACTTTTTTAAGTTTAAGCGCACGTTCTTCAGCTTCAGACAGGGTTTTTGAAGCAGTAATTTGCTTAATGATTCCTGTATGTTCTATTTCTAGCCCTTCAAATGACAGTATAAAATTAAGTTGATTACGTATTTCATGAAACCATTCATGATTCTTAACATGTCTTGATGGTTTCATTATATGTTGGATAAAATTAATTAAGTTATTGGAATATTTATCATTTCTTTGTTTGAGTTCGAGAGCATCATATAACTTTTTTCTTTTTAGTTGAATTTAATTGAGGATCATAGATGTCACATTCGGCTAAATATTTAGATATTTGAGTACCAGTTAAACCATTAGCTGTATCACCTAAAACTTCACATACCGATTCTAAGCTTGCTAAGTCAAATTTTTTTATTATTGCCATTTGAAATTATTCAGTGAATATCTAATCGAGAATTTTAAATATTTATTTTGATAATATCAATTTTAATCCCTCCCAACCTCCCTTTAAAAAGGGAGGAGCTGTCACGTAATTTATTCAATCACATGATATCCCCCTCTTTTTTAAAGAGGGGGTAGGGGAGATTTAAAGATTCATAAAAAAACCCTCAAATGAGGGTTTTTTTACTCCCTCCTTTGAAAAAGGAGGGTTGGGGAGGATTAGTTAAATCTCAATCGAATCATCTAAGTTTGGCATTAACCAACGCTTCGCTTCATCCATTGACCAGCCTTTACGCTCTGCATAACTATCCAACTGATCCTGCGCAATCTTACCGACATTAAAGTATTCAGATTGCGGATTGCTGTAATAGAAACCGCTCACACTTGAAGGCGGCCACATTGCAAAACTAGAAGTTAGTTCGGTACCAATGGCATTGGTTGAATCCAACCAGCTAAACAAGGTCGCTTTTTCAGAATGTTCAGGGCAGGCAGGGTAACCCGGTGCAGGACGAATCCCGACATACTTCTCTTTAATCAGCTCATCATTCGACAATTGTTCAGAAGCTTGATAACCCCAGAACTCTTTACGAATACGCTCATGCAAATGCTCGGCAAAGGCTTCTGCAAAACGGTCACCTAAAGATTGCGCAAGAATGGCAGAATAATCATCGCCTTTAGCTTTGTATTCATGTGCCATTTCTTCCGCACCAAAAATCGATACGGTGAAACCACCCAAGTAATCTTCTAGCTTGGTATCTTCAGGTGCAATGAAATCTGCTAATGAGAAGTTCGGTTTACCTGAAACTTTGTCCGACTGCTGACGGGTATGCTCAAACTTGTGCGTTGCGGTTTGATTTTCATCGTAAATCGAAACCGTATCTGCACCGGTACGTTTTGCAGGAGCAAGACTGAATACGGCACGTGCATCAAAACGTTTGTTCTCTACAATATCTTTCAGCATGATTTGCGCTTGTTCATACAAATCAGTTGCGGCTTCACCGACCACTTCATCCGTCAGAATTGCAGGGAACTTGCCTGCCAAGCTCCAAGAGATAAAGAATGGTGTCCAGTCAAAATAAGGTACTAAAGTTTCAAGCGGATAATTTTTCAGAACTTGCTGACCAAGAACATTCGGCTTAGGCGGAACATAGTTCACCCAGTCAATTTTCACGCCATTGGCAATTGAAGCTGCATAAGACAGTTTTGCAGCTTTGGGTTGCTTGTTGGCAATACGCTCACGCACTTTGGCATATTCTTCACGGTAACCTTTAATGAACTCAGGTTTCATTTCAGGTGAAAGAAGTGAAGTCGCAACACCGACTGCACGTGAAGCATCGGCGACATAAATCACCGCATCATTGGAATATTGTGGATCAATCTTCACTGCGGTATGCGCTTTAGATGTGGTCGCACCACCAATCATCAACGGAACATGGAAACCTTTGCGCTGCATTTCTTTGGCAACAAAAACCATTTCATCCAATGACGGTGTAATCAAACCGGATAAACCAATAATATCGACTTTTTCATCAATCGCGGTTTGCAGGATTTTTTCCGCAGGTACCATCACGCCAAGGTCAACAATGTCATAACCGTTACAGCCCAGTACTACGCCTACAATATTTTTACCAATATCATGCACGTCGCCTTTAACCGTCGCCATCAGGATTTTACCTTTGGTCTGACCCTCGGTTTTTCCCGCTTCAATGTACGGGTTCAACCAAGCTACGGCTTGTTTCATTACTCGGGCCGATTTCACCACTTGTGGCAGGAACATTTTACCTGCACCGAACAAGTCACCCACCACGTTCATGCCCGACATCAACGGCCCTTCAATCACATCTAAAGGACGAGTCGCTTTTAAGCGCGCTTCTTCAGTATCGACATCAATATAAGCGGTGATGCCTTTAACCAGTGCATATTCAAGACGTTTTTCAACGGACTGTTCACGCCATTCCAGGTTTTCAGCTTCACGTTGCGCACCACCTTTACCACGGTATTGTTCTGCAACTTCAAGTAATTTTTCAGTTGCATCCTGACCGCTTTCACCTTGGTTTTGGTTCAGAACAACGTTTTCAACTGCAGCTTTTAATTCGGCAGGAATGTCATCATAAATCGCCAACTGACCTGCATTCACAATCCCCATGGTCATGCCTTGTTGAATGGCATGGTAAAGGAAGACTGCATGAATCGCTTCACGAACTGGTTCATTTCCACGGAACGAGAACGATACGTTGGATACACCGCCAGAAATCATGGCATGCGGAAGGTTTTGTTTAATCCAGCCGGTTGCTTCAATGAAATCGACTGCGTAGTTGTTGTGTTCTTCAATACCGGTTGCAACTGCAAACACGTTCGGGTCAAAAATGATGTCTTCAGCCGGGAAGCCGACTTCATTGACCAAAATGTCATACGAACGTTTACAAATTTCACGCTTACGTGCTGCTGTATCGGCCTGACCAGCTTCGTCAAAGGCCATGACAATGACTGCCGCACCATACTGACGGCAAAGGCGCGCTTTTTCGACAAACTCGTCATAACCTTCTTTTAAGGAAATCGAGTTCACTACTGCTTTACCTTGTACGCATTTTAAGCCAGCTTCAATAATTTCCCATTTTGATGAGTCAATCATGAGCGGTACGCGGGAAATATCCGGTTCAGAGGCAATCAGATTGAGGAATTTCACCATCGCTGCTTGTGAATCCAGCATGCCTTCATCCATGTTGATGTCGACAATCTGTGCGCCACCTTGCACTTGATCTAAAGCCACTTCCAAAGCTTCGGTATAGTTTTCTTCACGAATCAAACGGGCGAATTTTTTTGAACCAGTCACGTTGGTACGTTCACCGACGTTTACAAACAAGGAATCTTTGGTGATGTTAAATGCTTCTAGACCTGAAAGACGGCAAGCGGGTTCAATCTCAGGAATCTGACGCGGTTTAATGTCTTTTACTGCATTATAAATTGCACGGATATGATCTGGAGTGGTACCACAGCAACCACCGGTAATATTGATTAAGCCACTTTCTGCAAATTCTTTAAGGAATGCTGCAGTTTGTTCAGGGGTTTCATCATAACCACCAAACGCATTTGGTAAACCTGCATTGGGATGCGCGGAAATAAACACATCAGCGACATCACCCACAGTTTTGACGTGTGGACGCATCGCATCTGCACCCAAGGCACAGTTAAAACCAACCGAAAGCAAATCACCATGACGAACCGAGTTCCAGAACGCTTCAGCAGTTTGACCAGTCAGGGTACGGCCTGAAGCATCGGTGATGGTGCCGGAAATCATTAACGGCAATTCATAACCCAACTGTTTGAATACTTCTTTCACTGCAAAAATCGCGGCTTTACAGTTCAAGGTATCGAATACAGTTTCAATTAACAGAATATCGGCACCGCCTTCAATCAGGGCGTGTGTCGCTTCAATATAGTTTTCTTTGAGGGCATCGAAGGTAATATTACGAAATGCCGGGTCATTTACATTCGGTGAGATCGAACAAGTACGAGATGTCGGTCCAAGCACACCGGCAACAAAACGTGGTTTGTCTGGTGTTGAATATTTTTTACATGCTTCTTTGGCAATACGCGCGGCTTCAAAGTTAATTTCGTGAACCAAGTCTTCCATGTGGTAATCAGACATTGAAACACGTGTGCCGTTGAAACTGTTGGTTTCAATAATGTCTGCACCGGCATCAAGGTAAGCTTCATGAATGCCTTGAATAATCTGCGGTTGAGTGAGGACTAAAAGGTCATTGTTGCCTTTCAGGTCAGATGCCCAGTCAGCAAAACGCTCACCACGATAATCCGCTTCTTCTAGTTTATGGCGTTGAATCATGGTACCCATGGCACCGTCAATAATCAGGATGCGTGTGGCGAGAAGCTCTTTCAGGGTGGCAAGCGTGGACATAAATAACCCCAATCCGATGGAATACAAAATGGGCATTATTTTAACAGAATTAGACTGTATTAGAGGAATATTCAGCCGACTTAGTGCAGTACAGCTTAAAATAAGCCCATTTGTGCTGAATTTTTCATCGAATTGAAATATGACCCCCTTAACATTCAACATGGAAAAGAAAAAGTTGAGTGATTGCTTGATCGGAAAGATTTTTTATACATGTATCCAGGTACTTTGAAATATTGAGGCACAAACTATTTTGGGCTTTAAATATTTTTAAATGATGGATTTAAAACAGTTCCACTCCCCAAGATAAGGTGGAGTGATTTAAAATAAGTCAATTATTAAAAATTGGCTTTATATGACAGCTTTTTGTCATATAATTGTCACAATTAAATTGAACAATAAGGGGATTTTATTATCCCCTTGAACCGTCTGCATGAATTCTAATATTCCTCCCGTCCAAGATCAGGCGCATTCAGCACCCGCGAAATCGACGAATGTGCATGTTGCTACACCTAAATTTTTTATGCCGGTGTTTCTTACGGTTATTATTTCTACTTTGGTGTACATCGGCTTTCAACTTTCTGCCGATTTGACACATGTTCCTGCATTAAGTTTATATTCCGTTATTCTGTTAGCGACCGCCTTGTTAATCGCTTTAGGCTTTGAATTTGTTAATGGTTTTCATGACACTGCCAATGCGGTAGCGACAGTCATTTATACCAATGCCTTGTCTGCACCTGTTGCTGTGATGTGGGCAGGTTTTTGTAATTTCCTTGGGGTGATGGTGGCAAGTGGCGCAGTAGCCTACGGCATCATTGCTTTATTGCCTGTTGAACTGATCATGAATGTCGGTTCAGGTGCAGGTTTTGCCATGGTTTTTGCCATGCTGATAGCCGCTATTTTATGGAACTTGGGTACCTGGTTCCTGGGTATTCCAGCGTCGAGTTCACATACTTTAATCGGTTCGATTTTAGGTGTGGGCATCATGAACTACCTGCTGAATTCGGGTAATGGTGCCAGTGGTGTCGACATGGACCAAGTGCTTAAAGTCGGTAAAGCACTGTTGTTTTCACCTTTGATTGGTTTCGCTTTTGCTGCGATTTTATTTCTGTTGGTGAAGAAAGTCTTTAAAAGACAAATGGAGTTGTTCCAACCTCCAAAAGGCAATAAACCACCACCACCTTTAATTCGTGCTATTTTGATTTTTACCTGTACCGGGGTAAGTTTTGCGCATGGTTCAAATGATGGCCAAAAAGGTATGGGCTTGATCATGCTGATCTTGATCGGTTGTGTACCTTTGGCGTACTCATTGAATAAAAATCTGGACGCAAATCATATCCAATCATTTGAACAGTTATCTGTGCAAACTGCGGCAGTTATTTATCCAAATCATCAGGATATTCCTGATACACAAGCTCGTGAAGTGTTGACCAAATATATTCAAACTAAAGTGATGTCACCTGAAGTGGTGCCTGCTTTGGCAAGTTTGACCGATCACTTGGGTAATCACGTTGCCGAATATGGTGATTTAAAAGATATTCCAGAAAAAGAAGTTTCGATTATTCGTAATGATATGTACTTAAGCACGACGGCATTCAAGCGTTTAGATAAAGCTGAACAGCTTCCTGTAATGTCAGAAAGTCAAGCCAAGACAGTCAAGGAATACCGTAAAAACCTCGATTCATTCCTGCAATATATTCCGACCTGGGTAAAAGTGGCAGTAGCGCTTGCGCTTGGTCTTGGAACCATGGTGGGCTGGAAACGTATTGTGGTGACAGTGGGTGAGCGTATTGGTAAAAGTCATATGACTTATGGCCAAGGCATGTCAGCCGAACTTGTTGCCATGACGACTATTGCCGCAGCAGATGGTTTAGGTATGCCAGTATCGACAACACACGTATTAAACAGTGCTGTTGCAGGTACCATGGTGGCCAATAAATCTGGCTTAAACTTCCAGATGGTACGCACCATTCTTTCAGCATGGATTTTCACGCTACCTGCTACGATTTGTTTATCAGGTGGTCTGTTCTGGTTGTTCTTACAGTTTGTTTAAGATATCTGTTTGAAATAAAAAAAGCTGCAATTGCAGCTTTTTTTATGCTCATAAATAAAGTTCTTGTTCATCAGGGATGAGGACTATATTCCGCAAGGGGTGAGGGAATTATAGAATGTAATCTACCTCTCCCTTGCGAACTCAGAATATATTCTGAGGATTCTCATCTCCTTAAAAGGAGAAAGAACTTCTGTAAAATAATGAAGGAATATATTCAATAAAAGTAATAGGAAAAACTACTTCTTAAACACTTTTAACATCTTCTTGATCGGTAGTTTTTCATTGGCAAAGCCATACAGTGCAGCAAAAGGCAGTGCGGTACGCGCCAAATAAGCCACACGCCATAAACCACCATGGTTGGCACCTTTCATCATCAACTCTAATGGATGATCCAAAGGCGTTTCCGGATTCGCTACCGATTCTGGATGACGCAAATCATAAATCCATAATGCTGCCATCAGTGCATTGGTCGTTTCAGGATGAAAAGATTCAACATCAAACAAACTTGCACCATTAAATGCGGCTTTCAATAACGGATTTTTAGTCACCGAATGCGTAGTGGTAGAGGGCGCAATATTGATGCTGACACGTTGTCCATAATGACGTGCCAGAGTCGCGCGCCATTGCTGAATGCGTTTTGCCAAAGCATAGTTTGGACCTTGCTCCACCACCAAGCAGTCTGCAATTCCATATTCATGGCCATTATCACAGCTGATTAATGCATCCAGATTTTTCTTGAAAAAGTGTTGAGCAGAAATCATCGAAATGCTTTCACTGATGATACGTTGCGATTTTGAGCGCTGTAGTAACTTAAGATTTGAAGCCTCTACAATTTCTTTAGGAATGGCATAGACATCAGTCGGGGTACACATGAACATTAGACTGGTGTCAGCCTTTTGCTCACTGACATACTGCATAATGCTGTCCATGGCCATGGATACGCGGACGTGTTTTTCACCATCTAGATAGGCAATCGCTGCAAGGTCTAGCTGACGTTCACTCTGGATTAGCCAATGGGCAATTTCAGGGGTTTGAGTGAGTAAATCGGCCCCCAATTTTTCTTTCAGTGTGGCAGTTGGAGTATCTTCTGCCAATTTTTCCGCACAGGGTGCATATAGGGTGGCATTGCCTTGTTGGACGGTGTTTAAAATTCTGTCCCAAACACGGCTATTGGGTAAGTCGACGGCCACAATATTGGCTTTCCATTTAGACAACCAGGTCAGTGGGCCGGCTTCAGAACCTGCACCAAATAAGACCATGGTGCGATCAGAAAGATCAAACCATTCAGGATGTGCATGTGCAGCACGTAAAGCATCGGCATGGCTGGGCTCGATAATGCCTGCACCTTGCCAGGTTTGAATTTGATCGAGTAAAGCTTGACCTTGTAATTTTTGCCCTTTATAAGGCACATACCATTCAGGGGCCGACTCACTTTCACCTTTCAGCTGAACCGTATACAAATTGGCTGTATCGATATCCTTCATGATGTCTTTCAGTAAATAGCGCTGACCATTTCTATAAAAGTCAAAGCTATGATGGGCCTTGTGTAAGCCTTGTTTTGCAATGCTAATTGGATTATTGATGTTACGAATGCCTTGTTCAACCAAGGCTTTAAAATAGATAGGATAACGCTTACGCCAGTTTTTTTCCGCAAGGGCATTCATTGATGCCTTGTTGTCAACAATCGATAAAGCTTCAGCAATAATTTCTTTGCCTGTCTGGGAGCTGCTGGGTTTATTGCTGGTGGGATTGATAGGGAATTGAAGACCATCTAATGAAGTGGACATGCAAAAAATCTCGTTTTTTTGATCATTAATATACAGATGTCTACATTATCTATGCCAAATTGATTTGATGGGTAGCATTTAATGACAAAATTGTGTAAATCTTTTTCAAAAGAAACGGCAAAACAGGAGCCGAAGCTCCTTGATGTGTAAATATTATCATTTCAGTATTATTTAGAAATGCCTTCAGAAATTTCTTTCAGCATGAATGCAGTATTATCCAGACCTGCGCCAGTAATATACCAGGCATCAGCATTCACAAAAATAACGCGATTCTGTTTTACCGCTTGAGACTGCCCCAAAATAGGATGGGTTTTAATGCCTTCCTTGGTGGCATATTTCTGGGTATTCACCGCACCACGATCCAGCACAATCAAATAATCCGGATTTTGTTGAATAGCAGACTTTAACAGTTCAGCATTTTTCTTTTGTGCTGCTAAAGCTTCTGCAGATCCAGCTTCAGGGCGGGCAGTATCCGTTTTTTCAGTCAGCGGAAGAACAGATTTAAAACCCGTTAACTCATGGATAAAACCAAAACGGTCATTTGCTGCATGCGGCATATAATGATCTCCGACAGCAAAGAGCATCACTGCTGATTTATTGGCGGTATGTTGCTGCACTTTCATCTGTAATTGATCTAAATCTTTTAATTTTTTATCGGCAATATCTTCACGCTTAAAGGCTTTAGCGAGATTTAAGGTGCGATTTTTCAAATCACTCATGTAATGGTTGGTATTGGCAGAAAGGTCTACCGTTGCTGCAATTGGTTGCAAGCTTTCAAGTGTTTTCGCTGAACGACCACCGACAAAAATTAAATCGGGTTTTAACTGTTTTAATTGATCTAAATCAGGTTCAAAAAGACTTCCTGCTTTCACAAACTGAGCTTGATTATATGTGGCTAAGCTGCTTGTAAAAGTGGTTTTAGGCACAATTTGAGCCTGAATGTTTAAGGCATTTAAAGTATCTAAAATGGAGAGGTCATAGACTGCAATTTTTTTCGGCGTTTGTTTGAGTTCAATGTTTTGCTTTTCTGTTGCCAGATTGAAACTTGCACTATGTGCCAAACTATTCAATCCCACTGAAGCCAAAATGGTGCTTAAAAATAATGCCTGAGTTTTCATTCGCAAGTGATCTTCTCTTAAATTTGTGCGACAGGGTAACAAAGAAATTAGATTTATTAAATAATAATCATTAACAAATAGGAATTATTTTATTTTTTGCCGTAAAAAAAGACGCTGAAAATTCAGCGTCTTGGAATATTTATAAGTGAACAATAAACTTTAGAAAGGTAATTGGATCAACTTGTTCAAAAAGTGTGGAACAATACGAGGTTCAAGAATGATGGTCATGATCACCCCATATGCAGCGCCCCAAAGATGTGCACTATGGTTGATGTTGGAATTGCCACGCTTGCCTGACCAAATACTATAAGCGATATATAAAATTGCAAAAATAATTGCAGGCACAGGAATAAAGAACACAAAAATCAGTTTCCACGGCTCAAATAAAATATAAGCAAACAAAACTGCCGAAACTGCACCGGAAGCGCCTAGACTTGCCCATCGATGGTCATTTTTATGTTTGAGATAACTTGGAATAATGGCAACAATTAAGCCGCCTAAGTAGAACAATACAAAGCCAAGATCAAAAAAATACTGTCGGTAAAAACTTTCAATCACACTACCAAAAAAGAATAGCGTAATCATATTAAAGATTAGATGCGCGCCATCGGCATGGACAAAACCATGGGTAATAAAACGGTCATATTGCCCGCGTTGCATTGCAGGGGGCCAAAAAATAAGACGGCTCATGACCTTCTGATTTGAAAATGCAATCAGTGAAACAGCCACTGTAATCAGGACCAGGCTAACAGTATGGTTAATCGGTAAATCTAGCATAAAGTGCAAGTTCAACTTTTAAATATTTATACTTAATAATGCCATTAAATGAAGTGTTAAGAGGAACTTTTATAATAATTCCGACAATTTTAGTTGATTTTTTTTTATTACCCCGCATCTTCAGTTAAAATGATAACTTCAGCTTGAGGAAATATGATTATGTCGACTGAGAACATCAGCGCTGCAGTTGCAGAAGAAATTCCAAATTTATTGATTACGCCAACGGCACAAGAGTATTTGTTTGATTTGCTTGAAAAACAAAATACTCCGGGTATTGCTGTACGTATTTTTGTGGAAAATCCTGGTACGCCACGTGCTGAATGTTGTATGGCATATAGTGCACCTGAAGAAGTGATTCCTACAGACTATAAACAAGATTACCCAAATTTTGCGGCTTATATTGATGCTCCATCTATCCCATATTTGTTAGATGCGGTGATTGATTACAATAAAGACCGTTTTGGTGGTCAATTGACATTCCGCGCACCAAACTCAAAAGTGCCACGCGTAGGGGCGGATGCTTCGATTGAAGAGCGTATCACTTATGTACTTCAGTCTGAAATTAACCCGGGACTTGCAGGTCATGGCGGTAACTGTGCTTTAGTTGAAATTATTGAAGATGAAGAACATGGCCTGACTGCAGTATTGAAATTCGGTGGTGGTTGCCAAGGTTGTTCATCGATTGATTTGACCTTGAAACAAGGCGTTGAAACAACATTAAAACAACATGTCCCTGAGTTGGCACGTGTGGTTGACCAAACTGATCACAGCAATACTGAAGGTGCTTACTTCAAGTAAAACCTGAAAGTACTTTAAAAATAACCTCCTATATGGAGGTTGTTTTTTGCCTAAAAACCAAACTGTAATGAGAATGATTCCTATAATTAATTGCATTAAGTTTATTTTTTGTTACACTGTGAAACGAAAATTACATTACTTATCCATTATTTTGCCACTTGGGGAAACTTGAATGACCAAGCGTATTGTTCGATCTGCACTATCACTTTCAATTTTATCTGTTATTGCTTCGGTTACATTTGCAGCTGATCAAAAAACATCTGCTGTTGCTGAGCCAGTCAAGTTAGAAACCATTGTGGTCACCGCAAGTGGGCAAGCGGTAGATGTGAAATCAGCACCTGCTTCGATTAGTGTGGTAACAAGTGAGGATATTCAACGTCAACCCTTTAATAGTTTGTCTGAAGTTTTGAGTGACTTACCAGGTGTGACAGGTGGATATTCAAATGCAGGTGCGGGATCTAAAATTACATTTCGTGGCATGCCGGATAAATACACGTTAATTTTAGTTGATGGAAAACGTATTGGTAACCAATCTTTATTAGGTCATCGTCCTGATAAGGTGGATCAAGATTTAAACTGGATCACACCGGATATGATCGAGCGTATTGAAGTGATTCGCGGATCAATGTCAACCCTGTATGGTTCTGAGGCTGTTGGTGGTGTAATTAACATCATTACGAAAAAAATTCCGAACCAATCAGCAGGCAGTGCATCAGTTAACTATAGTAAACCTGATACCAGTACACGTGGTGAAACTAAAAGCTATGGTGCGACTTTAGCTGGACCAGTATCTGATACTGTTGGCTTCCGTTTGGGTGTGAACCGAACTGATCGCGCTGCAGATAGTGATACAGATGAAGGTACATCAGGTTCTGTAGCCGATACTATAAATGGTCGTTTAACATGGGCTCCAAATGATGTACATACACTAAATTTAGATGCTTCATGGGGCAATGATAAATCTGAAACTATTCCAGGTGCTGGTGAGCAATTTGGCTATGAAATGGAACGAGTGGGCTTAGGTATTGGTCATGAAGGTCGATTTGCTAATGGTCTAAATACAAATATTGATTTATATCACAATGAAATTCAAAACAATGACCAAAGCTTTGTCAATGACGACAAAGTTGAAACTAAAGCGATTGAAACTGTACTTGATTTAAAAGCAAGCCAGGAGCGTCAAGTTTTTGGTAAGCGTAATGATCTAACGATTGGTGCTCAATACAAATATGAGCAAGTATCTAACGCAAGCAATATGGGTAACTTGGGTTCAGATGTTAATGGTAATAAATTAGAAAATAATGACTTAGAGCCAGATACTTATTCTTGGTCGGTTTTTGCTGAAGATCAAATTCATTTACAAGATAATTTGATTTTGACCTTAGGCGGTCGCTTAGATAACTATGAAGCCTTTGATCTGAATTTTTCACCACGTGGCTATTTGGTTTATCATCCAACAGATGCTTGGACAGTAAAAGGTGGTGTATCACGTAGTTTCCGTGCACCAAACTTACGTGAGCGTTCAGGTACTTCAAGTACCGGGTCTATGGGCATGGGCTGCAGTTCATTAATCTCTATTGGCTATCCAGGTGGTGGTTGCCAAATGTTAGGAAACCCAGATTTAGACCCTGAAACAAGTACAAACTACGAAATTGGTTTTGGTTATGACCAGAATGGTTATGGCTATGAAATGACTTATTTCTTGAGTGATATTGAAGATTTAATGCAAAATAGTTTCCTTGGGCAAGCACCAGATGGCACTTGGTATACTACACAGCGTAACGTTGAAGAAGCGCGTACTAGTGGTTTGGAAATGACATTTAAAATGCCAATTACTGATTACTTACGTTTCACTGGTAATGCGACATATATGATCGAGTCCAAAAATAAAATAACAGGGGCTTCGTTACTTGAAACGCCTGAGTGGACTGTTAATGGTCTGTTATTGTGGGATGCTACGGACAAATTAAGTTTACATACAAAAGTACAGTATCTTGGTAAACAAGAGCTTCAAATTGGTGATACAACGCCAACCTTTGCAAAAGCGTATACCACGGCAGATATTGGTGCGAACTATAGCGTTAATGATTACTTAACAATTCGTGCTGGCGTGCAAAACATCGCTGGTGTCAAAGTCGATACAGGCAGTGATTACGGTACAAGCAACCCCGCTGTTTACTATGCAGGCTTTACGACTCGCTTCTAAGCCGAAAGTGTTTTAAGTTAAGGCAGCTCATTTTTATGGGCTGTTTTTGTTTTATAAGTTACAAGAGTTGGAATATGAACTTATTACAAGATGGTTATGTTGTTGATGTCCCTTACCCAACCTTTGTACATCGTCAGGCGATGCCTGGCTGGTTAAGCAACTTGGTTCAGCTTCAAGGTAATCAGGCCCCAGATCTGACTAAACCTTACCGTTATCTGGAATTAGGTTGTGCTATGGGGATTCATTTGCATCTTACAGCAGCGAGTAATTCACTTGGAACATTTTTGGGGGTTGACTTTAATGCACAACAATTAATGGTTGCAGAAGAAGGGTTGAAAACAACAAAAATTGATAATCTTGAATTTATCCATGCTAGTTTTTATGAATTATTACAACAAAATTTAGAGCCTTTCGATTTTATTGTTACTCATGGTGTTTGGTCGTGGATTTCTGCGGAAAACCAAAAAATTATGCTAGAACTCATTAATAAGTTTCTAAAGCCTGGAGGGATCGTTTATTGCAGTTATATGAGCCATCCAGGGGCGACAGAATTAAGTTCTATTCAAAAACTTATGTTTGAAGTTTCGCGTAATTTACAAGGTGATTCAGCTACAAAAGCCGTGCAAAGTTTATCACTTGTACGTAATATTGCTAAAAGTCACATGGGCTTGTTTGAAAAAATTCCACATCTTACTCAAACACTTACTGAATTAGCACAAGATAAGCCAAATTATATAGCCCATGACTTTTTATCTGAACATTGGGAGCCGCAGCATTCAGCAGATATGATTCGTGCATTTGGTAACTTTGATATGTCTTTTATTACGGGAGCTGGCATTGCAGAATATTTAGACCAACTAAATTTACCTCTAGATATTCGTAAAATTATTAAAAGCTTACCTTTAATTACAATGCAAGAAACAGTCAGGGATATTGCGCTATATACCTTACAGCGTCAGGATGTCTATGTTAAATCTCGTCAGCGCTTAAGTCCTGTGCAACAACAGCAATATCTTGAGCGAGCAGTGTTTGGTAATTTACCTCAGGCACCTGTGGGTAAAAGCCTCAAAAATGATACTAAAATTGGTAAAATTCATGATGCAGTCCCCATTTTTGAGCAAATTTTAAGTCTATTGGCACAGCAACATTTAACGTTAAGTCAATTATTGGCTCAGTTGTCTCCACAAATTTATGCAATGCAACTTAAAGACATAATTTTAGTATTGATGTGGGCCGGATACATACATCCTATAAATCCAACGCCAAACGCACCTTATATAACCGCAACGAATCAATGGATGCAACAGCAACAGTTACCTTGGCAAAGTTTAGCTACCTTTGGTACAGCTATAGATATTCAGTCATAAAAAAAGCCGCTTCAAGCGGCTTTTTTTATTGTTCAGCTTTTAAAATATTCTGTGCGGTTTCAGCATAATAAAACTTTTCTAAATATACTCTTGCACGTTCTCGTAAGTATTCAGATGAAACTAGCTTTTGAATAACAGGCGCTAACAATTGCTGTAATTCATGTTGAATTAAAGCTTCATCAATATTTAAGTCGCGTAGTAACAAGTCAAAACTACGCTGCTGATTACGAGTATACCAAGCATAGACACCATCATGAACTTGTTGTTTTAAATATTCTGTTTGACGCAGGTGATCCCAAATTTCATGCCCTAAACCTATAGTATTAGGCAGGTCTTGAACTTCAATATAATTCTTTAAGACCGTTAAAGGCGTATCTTTAATTTTATGCCACAGATTAGCCTGGAAGTGATAGAGCTTTTCATCATCAAAATGTTGATTTAGAACATGCTCACTCATGTGGCTGAGTTTTAAAATATTTTTTTGCAGATAATAGCCAATCGTTTCATCCAGATTGGAGTCGGTCACCGTTTCTAAAACCGATTTACCCATTTTCATAAAACGTGAAACACCAGGAACACGTTTTGCCATTACTGAATTATCTAAATAATCCTGAATTGAATGTTGAATCAATTGCGTGATCATGGCTGAAAAAGCTGGGCTATTGACCACGGTTTTAATTAAACGTTGACGATGTCCACTTTTACTCGCGACATATTGGGCAATTTTATCGACGGTGAGTACAGGAATCACATCCGCAATTTGAGTGCTTTCATTGGCGGGGTGAATTAAAGCAAAACGAAGATGTTCGGTAATTTGCTCAATTAAAAAAGTACTCGCAGGTGTGGCTAAAATCTGCTTTTGCAATAGCGCGTTGATTTGTTCAAATGACCAGATATCCTGCAAGGTTTGTTTTCTAAACCACTGATAGAAATTTAAAAATTCGCTTTGAATAGTGGCAGTATGTGAAAACTCCTGCTCTAAAAAGTCAAGATGAGCTTCAATCAATTGCTCAATCATCGGATGTTTCGGCATACTGTCTCTGCAAGCTAATTTAATGGGATAAGTTTATCAGCAAGTGGGTTTTTTAACTTTTGGGTTTTTGCTAGAAAAGGTAAATAGTGGTTCGCCACTTGTTGTTCTGCTTCTAAAATAGGCATGTGCCCGACATTATTTAAAATAACCGGGGCTTCGGCCCGCTTCAATAAAGATTGTAATTCATTTGCCGCTTCCACATTAATTATTTTATCTTGCTTGCCCCAAAGGATTAGCGTGGGGGCTTCAATGGTTTGCGTCATTCGGGCAAACGATTCAGGCGTATAAATACGACTCAGGGTGATTAATTGGTCAATCATTTTACGGGTTTGCACTGACTGAGAAATCAGCATTTTTTCTTGTGCTTTTTTAAAATAAATCGGTAAATCCGGTGGGCTTTGCATGACTTGACCCATCACATCGTCCAGATCGCCCGGTTTAGACACAATGAGATGCTTTAAAAAATAAGGGTCTTTGGTATAGGCAGTATTGGCCTGTTTATAGATCCCGGCGCTATTGAGTAAAAACAGACTTTGAGTATCAAATGGATATTGTGATGCATAAACAGTGGCAATGGAGCCGCCGAGTGAGTGTCCGGCAATATTCAGTTTATCTTCAACATTAATGGCTTCAACAAAACGGCGTAAGCGCTGCGTGACATTGGGAACAGACAGATCAAAATTATCTGCAACTTTAGTTTCACCATTGCCTGGAAGATCGGGAATGATCACGTGGTAATAGGGGGTTAAAAAATGTGCCACACCATTCCAGTTATCCCGATTTCCCGCCAAGCCATGAATGAGTAATACGGCAGGTTTATTGCTGAAGCCACCTTCACTATAGCTCCAGCTAATATCATCAATTTTAATGGTTTTACTGCGTAAGCCGGCTACATTACGTTCTTTCACTAAATAATTTTCTAATGAGAGTTGAGCATCATGGGGTGTTTTATTTGTTGTTGCATAAGAATAAACAGGCGTGCTGATAGAAAGTGCCAAGCACGTCATTTGCAAAAAGCGGGATAAAATCGAGTGAAGCGGTGTCATTGATCATCATCCTAATGTGTTAATGACGATAATTCTTTATACGCAATCATATAAAAATCATCTGATTTTTACTGCATTTTATTTTTTTAAAAATGTCTGTAGTGTATTGTAATTATTATTAAATAATTGTCACTGAATAGTTTTTTGAATTCCGTTACGTCAAGCTTGAAAAGTGTGCACCAGATCAAATTTATGAGCTAAATAAAATATTTTGTAACTTTGTTATTAATTAATCAGCTATTCTTTTTGCAAGTGACTTTCCAATTTCATCGCATTAAAATACTGTAACTTAAAACCTTGGAAGACCAGCATGCTAACAGCAGAAGAAGCTTTAGATCGTTTAAAAAAAGGGAACCAGCGTTTTGTATCGGGGGAAACGACACACCCCAAACAACTTTCACATCAGCAAAGGGCAGAAATGGCAGGGAATCAAAACCCCTTTGCCATCGTCTTGGGTTGTTCAGATTCTCGTGTTCCTGCTGAAATGGTATTTGACCAGGGTTTAGGCGATTTATTTGTCATCCGTGTGGCAGGTAATGTGGTTGCACCTTCACAGGTAGGCAGTGTGGAATTTGCTGCAGAACGTTATGATTGTGCTGTCGTGGTGGTATTAGGACATAGTCATTGTGGCGCTATTCAAGCGACCATTGATACCTTAATGAATCCAGATCATCCACCTTCATTAAACCTGATGTCTATTGTGAATCGTGTTCGCCCATCGGTTGAAACATTGATGCAAACTGAATTGAAAAATGATTTGGCTAAACTGTCGAAACATGCAGTTCGTTCTAATGTCTTTGCCTCTGTGAATCAGCTGCGTCATGGTTCTGCGGTTTTAGAATGCCTGATTGCCAAAGGTCAGTTGAAAATTGTCGGGGCAGAATATTCTCTAGAAACGGGTGAAGTTTTGTTTTTTGATTTTTAAAATCAAATTAAGCTTCAGACTGAATAAAAGGCGCTTTATAAAGCGCCTTTTATATAGGGATAAGCATTGTTCAGTAAAATGCTTTGTGCATTTGCATTGGGATGAACTAAATCCTGTTGCATCAAGTTTTTCTTGCCTGCAATCCCTTCTAAAAAGAATGGCAGCAATTTTACTTTGTACTGTTGACTGACAATCTTGTAATTTTTTTCAAAAGCTTTGCTATAGGCTGTACCGTAATTGGGTGGAATTTTCATTCCAAAAACCAGCACGTTGGCTTTAGCTTTCTGACTTTGTTGAATTAAATGAGCCAGGTTCTTTTGAATCAATAGCGGTGATTGACCCCGTAAACCATCATTTCCACCTAACTCAATCACTATAATATGCGGTTTATGGATTTGCAATAATTTAGGCAAGCGCGCCAAGGCACCGCTGGTAGTTTCACCACTGACACTGGCATTGACCACTTTATGTTGTTTCGGATACTGTTGCTCTAGACGTTTTTGTAATAAATGCACCCAACCTTGCTGTGCTTGTATTCCATAGCCCGCGCTAATACTGTCACCCAGAATCATAATGGTTTTAGCAGACACCATGACTGGAGCAAGACACAGGCTGAACATCGCCGAGCAAGCAAATACACGAGTTTTTAGATTGCGATTTTGCATATAGGGATTTTATGATCCAAGTGACGAGCGACAATTCCATCATGCCACAAGCAATAATTTCTGCACAGCAACTCACACAAAAGATAAAACTTCCTCAAAAGGAATTTATTATTTTCGAAAATTTCAGTCTGGACATTTTGGCGGGTGAACAGGTTGCCATTACTGGACGTTCAGGTTCAGGAAAATCGACCTTGCTCGGAATACTGGCGACCTTAGATCAAGCCAGCTCAGGAAAATTGGTGGTTTGTGGTGAATCAATTGCAGAGCTGAATGAAGAACAACGTGCACTGGTACGCTTAAAATATATCGGCTTTGTGTTTCAGTCTTTCCAGCTGTTGCCGCATTTAACTGCGGTAGAAAATGTGATGTTACCGCTGCGCTTACAGAAGAATTTTAATTTTGCAGCAGCTGAAAAAAAGGCCTTGGCTTTACTTAAAAAAGTCGGTTTAGAACGTCAGGCGACCCAAACGCCCAAAGTGCTTTCTGGCGGGGAACAGCAACGTGTTGCCATTGCACGTGCTTTAATTAGCGACCCGAAAATCATTTTTGCAGATGAACCCACAGGGAACTTAGACACCCAAACCGCCAAAGAAATTGAGAAACTCCTATTTCAGCTGAATCGTGAATTTGGCACGACCCTGGTTTTGGTCACCCATGATCCAACATTAGCCGCGCAATGTCAGCGCCATTTTGAACTGCTTGATGGTCGCTTGATTGAACATCGTAACGGTGAGGGCTGAAATGAATCCGCTATTTCGACCCTTGCTGACGCAAAGTTTTAAAAGTACCGGTGTCTACTTACTGATCATTGCTTTGACTTTGGCCATTAGTGCGACCACGGCACTAAAATTCAGTAATGAACAGATCCAAAATGCCGTGGCATTACAAGCTGCTGAAATGCTGGCAGGGGATTTGGTCCTGAGTGACAATCAGCCGCTTGAAAAAAAGTGGCAAGAAAAAGCCAATCAGTTATCCCTGAAACAGTCTGAAGTCACCACATTCAGTTCGATGGCGCATACCAATGACCAATTTGTTATGGTCAATGTGAAAGCCATTGATGATGCCTTTCCTTTGCGTGGCGAAATTCGGGTGGCACCACAGGCACAAAAAATTCAGGCAGGAGAAGTCTGGTTGAGTAATCGTGCCATGGATTTGTTGCATGTCAAAGTCGGGGATAGCGTCAATATTGCCGATGGGACATTTAAAGTCAGCGCTAAAATTGAACATGACTCCAATCAGGAATTGGGCTTTTCTGGTTTTTCACCTACGGTGATTATTTCCCAAGCTGATGTTGCCCGAACCAATGCCATTCAAGTCGGCAGTCGGGTTGAATATCGTTTATTAATGGCAGGGCCTGCCCAACAGACCAAACAGTTTGAACAGGATTTCAATCAGCTGCATAAATCCGCTCAAAGCAAAATAGACAATGAACAAAGCAGCCTGAAGCTGCGTAATGCCAGCGAAGGCAATACCCGTTTAATGAAGCCAATTGCCAATTTAGATACCTTTCTGCAACTTACCAATATTTTGACCATTTTGCTGTGTGGTATTGCGATTGCCTTAAGCAGCCAGCGTTATGTGCAACAAAATCAGGATAGCATTGCACTGATGCGCTGTATCGGGGCAACAAAAAGACAAATTCTTAGCGCGTATCTGACTTTATTGGGTGTGGTCTTAATTGTCGCAATGGCGATTGGTAGTCTGGCAGGTGTAGCGCTTGGGTACGGTTTGTTGCAACTGATGTTACAGCTGATTCCCCATCTGCAAATTGAATTTTCTGCCTTGGACATGTTACTTGGACCTTTACCGATTGCAATGCTGACCAGTGCAGTGGTGTTGCTCGGATTTATCGTGCCAAGTTTATGGCAGTTACTGAATACACCGCCTATTCGTGTAATTCGCCAGCAAGAAAAATCAGTGCAATCAATGCTATGGATGTTGCTGATGGGTACAGCCAGTCTGGTGCTGTTTAGTGTTGTCCTAACTGAAAATATGGTACTGACTGCTTGGGTAATCGGTGCAATTATCATCTTGTGTACTGTGCTGTATATGCTGATTTGGGGCTGCTTAAAATTAATTAAAAGCTTGAAATGGTCCATTTCAGCTTATATACGTGCGCCTTATCAAACCGCCTTTCAAATTACCGCTTTGGCACTGGGTCTAAGTTTAATTACCGTATTGGCGGTATTACGAACTGATTTGCTCGAGCGTTGGCAACAACAATTACCTGAAGGCACACCGAATCAATTTGTTTATGGTTTGCCACCGTTTGATATGCCTTTATTCAAGGCCCAGCTTGAGCAGCGGGGTTGGCACAGTACTCCACTTTATCCCAATATCCGTGGACGATTGGTGGCGAAAAATGATCAGCCTTTTGCGGAAAGCTTGCTTAAAAGCAATGAGTCTTTGCGCCGTGAACTCAATTTGACTCAAACGGCAGAATATCCTACGGATAATAAAATCGTGCAGGGTACAGCAGCATTGAAACAGGTCGGTGATGTATCAGTTGAAGTAAAAACAGCGGAAGAATTGGGCATTAAGATAGGTGATCGGCTCACTTTTAGTTTACCTGAAGGTTTGATTCAAGCCAAAGTCATTAACTTGCGTAGTGTCGAGTGGGAAAGTTTTAGTCCAAATTTTTTCTTTATTTTTGCACCCAAAACCATGGATGAAAATGCCGGTAGTTATTTAGGCAGTTTTTATGTGCCCGAACAGGATAAAAAACAACTGGTTTCCGTGATTCAGCAATTTTCCAATACGGTTTTTATTGATGTCAGTTTGATTCTGGATGAGGTGAAACGCGTGGTAAATGTGCTGGTGCAAATTATTACCATACTCGCGCTATTAGTCAGTGTCTCTGGAGTTTTGGTTTTAGTGGCCTGTTTGAACTTGTTGATGGATGAACGCAAACGGGAAGTGGCTTTGCTGCGCTCATTTGGCAGTTCCAAACAAAAACTAAAACAGATGATGAGTGTGGAGATCGGTTTTATTGGATTCATGGCTGGCGTGGTTTCATGTCTGTTTGCAGAAGTGATTAGCGCGATTGCCAGCTATAAAATGAATTTGACCATTCAGGCACATTGGGAAATTTGGCTGATTTTACCGATTTTAATGACTTTGGTTTGTGCCTTGATTGGACGATATCGCTTAAGTTATCTCTGTGATATTCCGCCATTACAAAGTTTGCGAGAGATGAATCAATAGTAGGTTCATCTCACAAAAATGATTCATTAACATTAAAAATGCAGTTGTGCGCGCATGGCTGCAAGAATTTGACGCCAAATGGGTTCAAGGATTTGCACTTGTTGTATGCAGTAATCATAAAACACATAGCACGTCACTATGCCTATACCCAAACCTAGAATAAAGCCTAAATTGGGTTTATGGATGCGTTGTCCTACGTACCAAATAACCGCTAATAACGCACCCATCAGCATGCCGCCAATATGGGCTGCATTATTAATTCCCGGCATGGTAAAGCCAATGAACAGGTTAATTCCCATCACCATGACCAAGGTTTTTTTATCTAAAATAAAGCGCTGCTTGGGTAAGATGGGCAATAAAGATAAAACGGTCAAAGCACCACCAATACCCATCACCGCACCTGAAGCACCTGCACTCACGGTAGGAAAAAGTTTAGGATCATTGGTTTGCAGCAGTTCAAAGGTATTTTGAATATCGATAAAGCCACTGAGTAAACTTCCCATCAGGCCTGCAAGAATATATAAACCCAAATAATAGAATCGGCCAAAAAGTTGTTCCGCCACACTGCCGAAAATATATAAGGCCCACATATTGAGCATTAAATGGATTAAACCAAAATGAAAAAACATGCTGGTAAATAGGCGAGTGGGTTCCTCTAAAAAGGTTAAAGGTGCATAATCAGCTCCCCAATGAATAGCGTCTACCAGACTTGGGCTGGTAATATTGACCCCCGTGAGCACTTGCCAGAGAAATAAACCGATATTGATGGCAATAAAAAGTGCAGTCAGCCACCAAAGATGAACCTCGGGTTTACTTTGAATGCGGGGAGGTGAAAGTTCAGCCATGCTATTCTTTTATAATCTTTGCTATATTCAGCTTCAAGCTTAGCACGAAAAAACAGATATTTTGGAGTAACTCACTGACATGAAAGCTTTTATTGTTCGTAGTTTGTTAATACTTGTCAGTTTGGTGCTTTTAGTACAACTTTGGATTTTTTCAAGTCTGGTGTGGTGGCGAACCCATTCGGTTGACACGACCATGATGATGCGTCTGGATTATTGGTCTGAACCCTCTAAGCCGATCAAACATCAATGGCGTGATTACGATCAAATCAGTGACTATCTCAAACATGCAGTGGTTGCCGCAGAAGATGGCAAGTTTCTGCAGCATCACGGTTTTGATTGGGCCGGCATGCAATTTGCCTTAGAACGTAATAAAGACAAAGGCAAAGTTGTGGCGGGTGGTTCGACCATTTCACAGCAATTGGCGAAAAATCTATTTTTATATAATAAGCGTTCATTTCTGCGTAAAGGTCAAGAAGCTGTTGCAACATGGATGATGGAGCGCGTCTGGACGAAACAACGTATTTTAGAAGTGTATTTGAACTCGGTTGAATTTGGCGACAATATTTACGGTGTGGAAGCAGCAACACAACATTATTTTGGCAAAAGTGCGAGAAGTTTAAGTCGTGAACAAGCCGCCTTTTTAGCTGCCATTTTACCTAATCCAAAATATTACCAAGACCACCGTGATGACCGAAAACTACAATACCGTAAACGTATGATTCAAAAATATATGCGTTATAGCAATATTCCTTAACAGAACACTGTAATAAAAAGCCCAAAATTTCGGGCTTTTTTTATGAAATTGTCATAATTTTGAAGCATACTTATGAAGATACGGATCACTTTCGAATAATCATAGGTTAGGTATGAATACTGCAGCAGGCCCATCTCCTACACAAACAGAATATACATATAACGATCGCTACATTAATCGTGAACTTTCTATTTTAGATTTTCATCTGCGTGTATTAGAACAGGCGGTTGACCCACTGCATCCTTTACTTGAACGCATGAATTTTTTGCTTATTTTCTCGCGCAATCTGGACGAGTTTTTTGAAATTCGATTTGCGGGATTGATGGAGCAGCTTGATTTAGGCAATGAAAGTCACAGTCCAGATGGTTTAACCCCCAAGCAAGTATTAGAAATTATTTCTAAAACAGCCCATGCTGCCATCGAACGCCAATACCGTATTTTAAATGAAGAAATTTTGCCAAAACTGCGTGAAGAAGATATCTGCTTTTTACGCCGTGGAGAACTCACACCTGCTCAATCTGCCTGGGTTAAGAAGTATTTCCAAGAACAAGTGGCTCCAGTTCTGACTCCGATTAGCTTGGATCCAGCCCATCCATTTCCACGTTTAGTGAACAAAAGTCTAAACTTTATTGTCACACTAGAAGGTAAAGATGCCTTTGGCCGTCAGATTGATTTGGCAGTTGTGCCCGCACCGCGTTCATTGCCGCGTGTGGTCCGTTTACCAGATGAACTCACCGATGGCAAAGAACATCATGTGATGTTGTCCGCCATTATTCATGAGCATGTTTCTGATTTATTCCCGGGTATGACCGCCACAGGTTGCTATCAATTCCGTGTAACCCGAAATGCAGACTTGGCTTTAAATGAAGATGTTGAAGATTTAGCTAAAGCTTTAAAAGGGGAGCTAAATTCACGTCGTTTTGGCCGTGCAGTACGTCTGGAAGTGACTCAAAATTGTCCTGAACATATCTATGAATATTTGCTGGATGAATTTGATCTCGAAAAAGATCAGCTTTATAAAGTAGCGGGTCCGGTAAACCTTGCGCGTTTATTATCGAATTTTAAACGTCCGCATTTACGTTATGATACCCATACCCCGATTATTCCGAAAGTATTGAAGAAGTCTGAAAATATTTTTTCTGCCATGCAGAAGCAAGACATTCTTTTACATCATCCGTTTGAATCCTTTGCACCAGTCATTAATTTATTGCGTGAAGCAGCACGTGATCCGCAAGTGCTCGCGATTAAGCAAACTTTGTATCGTAGTGGAGCAGATTCTGAAATTGTTCAGGTACTTGCAGAAGCGGCACGAAATGGTAAAGAAGTCACAGCGGTCATTGAGCTGCGTGCGCGTTTTGATGAAGAATCCAATATTGAAGTGGCGAATGTACTTCAAGAAGCCGGTGCAGTGGTGGTATACGGTATTGTCGGCTATAAAACCCATGCCAAAATGATTTTGGTGGTGCGCCGTGAAAATAACAAACTGGTGCGTTATGTGCATTTAGGTACGGGTAACTACCATGCAGGCAATGCCCGTATTTATACCGACTATGGCTTGCTAACCACCGATAAAGAACTGTGTGAAGATGTGCATCGCATTTTCCAGGAATTGACTGGTATGGGCAAAATGGCGAAGTTGAAGAAACTGCTTCATGCGCCATTTACCCTGCATGCTCAACTGATCAATTTTATTGATGAAGAAATCGCCAATGCCAAAGCAGGCAAGCCTGCACAAATCATTGTCAAAGTGAATGCACTCACTGAAATGCAGCTGATTAACAAGTTATATGAAGCTTCGCAAGCCGGTGTGAAAATTGATTTAATTATTCGTTCAATTTGCTGTTTACGTCCCGGTTTACCGGGGCTTTCCGAAAATATTCGTGTACGTTCAATTGTGGGGCGTTTCTTGGAACATACCCGCGTGTATTACTTTGGCAATAATGGCAATGCTCGAATTTACTGTTCAAGTGCCGACTGGATGGATCGTAATTTATTTAACCGTGTTGAAGCTTGTTTTCCAATTGAAGACCCTGCACTGAAAAAACGTATTTATCAGCAGGGTTTACTGACGTATTTAAAAGACAATCAGCAAGCATGGTTGTTGCAAGGCGATGGAACCTGGTTGCGTGCGACAGTCGCAGAAGGTCAAGAGCCGCATAATGCACAAAGAATATTATTGGATATCATAAAATAACTCACTCAAGTGTAAATGTAAAAATAAGGGAGTCTTTGGACTCCCTTATTTCTATGCGATGGAAATATTGAAAATAAAAAGATCTAATTTTTTAAGCAGGCGATTTTTCGATAAGTGCTTTTAATATTGCCTTCAATTTTATAAAGAGAGGTGAAAGTCTGCTCTGCGACTTGCTGCAGGTTCAGACCCGCTGATACTAAATTTAAAATTTCATATTCAATTGCGCTTAAATATATTGGCGTGTTGAGTTGAGCGGTGGATATTATTTGCTTAGATTCTACTTGATGTGACAAAATATATTGCGCCAAAACATGATGGATAGGTGCTCCACCGCGCAGAATGCTTTTAATGTTCTTTAAAATTTCTGCTTCAGTATTTTCATGAAAAATATAACCTTGTGCACCTGCTTGAATAGCATCAAACAGTAAAGAGGTCTGTTGTTGCGTTAAGACTACAATAACATTTGCATCGGGATGGATTTTTTTGAGTTGCTTGATAAATGTAATCGTTGCTATTTGATCGAGAGATAAATCTATCAAAATCAGGTTAGGTAAATGTTGTTGTAATAGTTGTTCAGCTTCAACAAGATGATTAGTACTCATAATTAATTCCGCAGGATAACCTAATCCAACGAGAACGCACTCTAATAGATGATTAAAGACGGGTTGAGATAGGAACAGGCAACATCAGTTCAGCCACTAGGCTATTCTCACACTGGTTTAGATTTTATTGAATAACTTTGCTATACAATCCCTAAAAGTACTATCCCAAGAACTAGGTAATTTATCGAATTGAAGTAAACTTAAGTATTTAGAAAATAATAAAGAATTAAAAAACTTGGTTTTATGATGAACTGTTTGTGATTAAGTTTTTTATTCAAAGTGTCTTAATTTTTCTCCATTAAGAAAAATCCCTATTTCTTGAATATTAAGCAATGAAATTTATTCGAGCAAAAATAGTGGACAGGAAGAGAATTGGGCAATAAAAAAAGGAGCAATTGCTCCTTTTAATATATGGCTTATTTTTAATGAAGATTTTGCGTGATTTTTTGCAAGATTTGCAATAGCACATCAAATTCACTTTGCAATGGCGTGCTCTTACGCGTGACCAAAGCGAGCGTGCGGCTTGGTGCAGCTTCAATTGCTTTAACCACTAAATCTGAATTGGCTTTAATCATATTGGTATGAATCGCAATTTCAGGAAGCAGGGTAAAGCCTAAATCAGCAGAAACCATTTCAACCAATGTAGGTAATGAACTTGCTTTTAAACGATGATCATTTTTACGTTCGCCAATTGGGCATGCACTTAAAACATGATTACGTAAACAGTGACCTTCTTCAAGCAACACTAAACGCGATAAATCTAAATCATCTAGAACTTTGGCATTATGCGCATTTTGATCGGATTTGTGATGCACCAAATAAAGATTTTCTTTCGCAATTTCAGCAACTTTTAAACCACGAGTGTCAAAAGGCAGTGCCAAAACAATCATGTCCAGATTGCCGTGTTCTAATTTTTCGACAATTTTTTCGCTTTGCGCTTCATACAAATGCAATTGAATTTTAGGAAGTTGTTTATGCACTTCATCTAAAAGTTTTGACAAAATGAAAGGTGCAATAGTGGGGATGATCCCTAAATGTAAATCACCAGTTAAAGGCTCGCTCATCTCACGACTTAATCGCATCAGATCTTGAGCATCAGCCAATAAAACACGGGCTCGAGCAACAACCTGCTCTCCAAGCGGAGTTAAACGTACATTTTGGCGGTCGCGTTCAACGAGGACTCCACCTAACAAACGCTCTAACTCCATGATCCCGCCTGACAAAGTCGATTGGGTCACAAATGAACGGCGCGCAGCTTCAGTAAAATGTAGCGTTTCAGACAGTGTAACGAGGTATGACAGCTGTCTTAAAGAGGGTAATGCAGCCATAGTGTCCTAATGTTTTGATTTAAAGTGATCAGCAAATAATCCGCTAAGATATGGAATAAAATGCGGAGGCATATCATGCCCCATTCCATGAATTAATTCAAACTTAGCATCTGTAATTGCCTTTGCAACTGCTTTGCCATGACTCGGTGGCAGTAAACGATCACGAGAGCCATGTACCACAAGGGTAGGTTGCTGAATTTGCTTACTCAATTGTAGCAAAGAACCGGTACATAATATTGCTAAAAATTGTTGAAGTACACCTGCTGGATAATAACTTCGTTGATATAGTTTACGTGCGGTCTGCATAATCTCGATTTGGTTGATATATCCAGGTGAACCAATAATGTTAAAAACTTTCACGCTATGATTGACAATACCTTCTTCATCAGTCGATTCGGGTCGACCGATCAGGCTTAAAAGCTGTTTTGGAAAAGGCGGTGGTAATAAAGGCTGATTGTTACTGGTAAACATTAAACCCAGATTGCTGACTTTTTCAGGATGCAGGGCTGCCAGAATTTGTGCAATCATCCCGCCCATTGAAGCACCAATCACAGAAACTTTGTCTAATCCTAGATGATCAATGAGTAATGCGGCATCTGCAGCCATATCATATAAATCATAAGGTGCGCCTTGATTATCTAAACCTAAAGCAAAGCGACCCATCAGTTTTAAGGTATTGAGGCGTGGACCTGAATGACGAATTTTTGACGACAGTCCAATATCGCGGTTATCAAAACGAATAACACGATAACCTTGGTCAATCAGTGATTTACAGAAAAAATCAGGCCAAAACAACATTTGCGCACCTAAACCCATAATCAGCATGATTGCAGGATGTTCAGGATTTCCACCCATTTCGACATGCAGCTCTATTCCATTGCTTAAAGTCACTTTGGTTTCGTGCATGAAAGAAGTATAGGGAGAGCCTGTAAAATTAAGTGCGCTATGATTCATTGTTGTTTTCCCCAAAAAGGACATTTTGCTTAAAAAATGTCCTTACTATTAAACCCTTAAACGGCTACAGGAATCAAGTCAGGTACAAGTTTAGTTAGAGCTAAACGTTGTTTTGCTGCAGTAGCGCCTAATAGAACAAAACCACGCAAGGTGTTTTGACTATCTAAAGCTTTGGCAATCATGCCATCTTCAAGTTCTTCTGTATCCCAGGTGACATCCACGCCCACGGGTGCAGGAAGTACAGTCAGGGGAGCGGTAGGGGTTTTGACGGCAACAGGCATCGCTGGATAATGCACATGCGTTTGTTCACCATTTAAAGTTTTCGCTAAAGCACGCGCCTGTTGCATGATCGGCATCACATACGGCAAGAGCAAACCATTCACTTCTGCACAGTCACCAATCGCATAGATATCTGGCTGATTGGTTTCTAAATGACCATTGGTCAAAATACCGCGACTGCAGTGAATATCAGCAGCTTTTGCCAACTCTACATTCGGCTGTAAGCCAATCGCAGAAAGTACAACATCCGCTACAACAGACTGGCCATTGGCCAAAGTAATTTGATAGTCACCATTTTCAACTTTAATCACTTTTTCAACTGTTGTACCGAGGACAAAGTGAATGCCAATAGCTTCAAGTTTTTCTTGAAAAGACGCCGCAACATAATCAGGAATAAGACGTCCTAAAGGTTGCGGAGCCAAATCAATCACCGTCACTTGATGTTCTGTGTTTTGTAAGTCATTGGCAAATTCACAACCAATCAGACCTGCACCCAGAATCACCACACGTTTATCGTGATGTTGAGCAAGATTTTTACGGAAGGCTTTATAGTCATCCAAATTATTGACCACGTGAATGTCATCACTGCCATCGCCGGCAATCGCTAAGCGAACAGGATTTGCACCTACAGCTAGAACCAGTTTTGAATAGGGGTGAGTGGTTTGTTGTCCATCTTTCTCTAAAATGAGTTGATGCTGTTCAGCTTGAATTTCTTTCACCCAAGTATGCGCTTCAATACGCATCTTCAGTTGATCACTCATTTTAAGTGCATCACCCAAAGCAATTTGCTCAGGTGCTTTTTTTCCGGCTAAAGCGTTAGACAGTGTGGGTTTAGCATAGTTTACCGCATCATCTGCACAAATCATGACCAGTTCATGCTCGGGATTTAGCTTACGAAACTCACGCGCTGCGGTATAGCCTGCCATACCCGAACCAATGATGACGATAGGATGCATAGTTTTCTCCAAACTGTTTTCTATAAGACCTAAAAAAAGACTATTCACTATGGTCTTTGGTATCAATTGTTAGAATTCAACCATTTCAAAATCAACTTTTGATACACCACAGTCCGGGCATGTCCAGTCATCCGGGATATCTTCCCATTTTGTACCTGCGACAATACCATCTTGTGGCCAACCTTCAGCCTCGTCATAAATCCATCCACAAACGATGCATTGATACTTTTTCATTTGACTCTCCAAAACACTGACTTGCTAAAATGTGAAGTCAGTAAAATCCCATACACAGCATGACTCTAATGATATGACTTTTAAGGTACATATTCAGTCAAATTTTTACGCAGTTCTAGCGTTAATGTAAAGCAAATATCCGAGTTTAATCGGTGAATTTGAAACCAGAATTGCCTAGCAGGACAAAACTTGTCATAAAAATAGCTAAATATGGTTTTTGTCTAACAATTTAAATTGAATCTGAATTTTAAAATGTCCATCAATCTATGTTGGGTTGAGAAGCTCCAGAAAGGACTTTATCCAGTTGAAAAGCCGGGTTTAGACTAAGGTCGGGGAGAAAAAATAAACAGAATTTTTTAAATAAATATTAGATAAATCTATATCTAATATTTATTTAAAAAATGAATATATATAAATCAATGGTTTGTGGTTTATTTGTTTGTTTTTCTAGGTTGTAGGTGTGCTCATTTACTGGTCATGAACGACATAAAGCGTTAAAATTCACTTATTCTCCTTTAAATTACTTTTCTCCCCATGAGCAATTTGTCTGCAACTTTGTGGTCTCACATTCGTACTGTCCAAGATTTCCCTAAACCGGGTATTTGCTTTTTCGATTTAACACCATTATTCATGAGTAATATTGGGCCGTTAACCGATGCTTTAATTGCCAGTATTCCTGCTGAAAAACTGGAACAAGTCGACAGTTTTGTCGCTGTAGAAGCACGTGGTTTTGTACTTGCAAGTTTGTTGGCTCAGCGTTTGGGCAAAGGCTTATTACTTGTTCGTAAAGCTGGAAAATTACCACCACCGGTTGTTGGTGTAGGGTATAGCCTGGAATATGGTATGGACCGTTTGGAAATGTCGGCGAATATCGAAGCGCAAAAAATTATTATTGTGGATGATGTTTTGGCAACTGGCGGCACTTTAAAAGCGGTGAAACAGCTGGTAGATAAATGCAACCATGAAATTTTGGGGGCGAGCATTTTCCTCGATTTACCTGATTTGCACAGTGACTTGGGTTTAGATGTCTGGTCTGTGTTAGATGATAAATCTCAGCCAGAACAAGAAGTCGCTTAATCGATTTGATGTCATAAAAAAGCCTTGGTTTAACCAAGGCTTTTTTATTTTTTTAGAAAATGCGTTTGCATATGCTGAATTAAACCATTTATGTTTTCTGGACTGGCTAAACGGTGATGTCCACCTTCTAAGGCTTGAACGATCATATAAGGTTCGAGCTGTTCTTGAACTGCATACATATCCAGTATTTCATCGCCTAATTCTAAATAGGCAATTTGCGCAATGTCATGTTCCAGATCTGCTTCATTAATTGGAGGGTAGTCTTCACGAAAATTTGGACTTAAGCTTGGATTGGCAATCACAGTTGGAATCTTGCATAAGGCCGACATTTTTAATGCCCAATACGCGCCTAAGCTATGTCCCACCAAAATTTCAGGTTTAATTTTGGCAATAATATCGCGATAAAAATCGGCAACCGTTTGAAAATTTAGATTGCGATAATCTATATCGATGCAATATTTTTGATTGGCATCAATGGCGTGGAAATTAGTGGATTCCCGAGAGGAATCTAATCCATGTAAAAATAAGATTTTCGAAGTGCATGTATTCATTGTTTTATAGTTCACACTGTTTTTTTTCACAAAGATGGAAAAGTTGAATAGTTTCCTTTTCAACCATTTTGCTCAAATTATTGTAGGTGACTATGAGGAATAATGAAGTTAGCTTTTGGTCTAAGATATGAATTCAAGAAAGTCAAATAAACCCACTTACAAAATAAATTATTGATTAAAAATAGAGAGATAAAAGAATAAGATTGTTGATCTCACAAGCAATAACAAAACCTGCGTATCACGCAAAAATAAATTTGGATAGCTTTGTATTTATAAGATGAATCTGAGCTGGGTGAGCCTATGGAAATTTTAAATTATGAAATTTTGATTCACGCCTCTCCACAAAAGGTTTGGCGGATTTTGTGGGATCCAGACACTTATACCGAATGGACACAATATTTTGCTCCAGGCTCATCTATGCATTCCGATTGGCAAGTGAATGGACGAACTGTTTTTCTCGATGCTAATGGCGATGGCATGGTTTCGACCATTACCGAACTTGAAGAATTTAAAGTTGTGACCTTTAAACACTTGGGTATGCTGGAAGATGGAATTGAAGATTTGGACAGTGAAAGCGTGAAAAAGTGGAGCGGTGTTTTAGAAAAATATGTGCTTGAAGATGTAAATGGCTCAACCTTGCTGAGTGTAGAACTGGAAACGTCTAAACAACATGTGGAATTGATGAATAATGGCTTAAAAAGAGGCTTTGAGATTGTCAAACAATTAGCCGAAGCTTAAAATGTAAATCAGAGAAAGTGGTGTTTAGCAAATCAATGCTTTTGTTTGGCAATAAGTCATACGAAATTTTTGCTAAATCTGCTATCCTATGCAACTTCCGTTTTTTACACATATTCGAGGCAGAGATGACGCAACATAACGCTCAATCGACTTCTGAACCACAAATTTCCGAAAACGATTTAATTGCACAGCGTCATGCCAAGTTAAAGCATATTGAAAAACACGCTAAGGAAAAGGGAACCAGCCCTTGGCCGAACACATTTAAGCGTGAACATTACGCTCAAGACTTACAAGAACAATTTGCTGATAAGTCTAAAGAAGAAATTGAAGCTGGTGAAAAGGTTTATGTAAAAGTTGCGGGTCGCGTGATGTTGAACCGTGGTTCATTCATCGTGATTCAAGACATGACTGGCCGTATTCAACTGTATGTTGCACGTAAAGAATTGGATCCAGAAGTACTGGCGACCATTAAAGGTTTAGACCTTGGCGATATTATTGCCGTTGAAGGTTATATTGGTCGTTCGGGTAAAGGCGATCTGTATGTTCATATCGAACATTTCGAACTTTTAACCAAATCACTTCGTCCACTTCCAGATAAATTCCATGGTTTAAACGATACAGAAATGAAGTATCGTAAACGCTATCTTGATTTGATGGTGAACGACGAAACACGTAAAACTTTTGAAATTCGTGCCAAAGTGGTTGCGGGTATGCGTGAATATTTAGCCAATGAACGCTTCATGGAAGTTGAAACTCCAATGATGCATGTGATTCCGGGTGGTGCTTCTGCGCGTCCATTTGAAACACATCATAATGCGCTGGATATGCCTTTGTTCTTACGTATTGCGCCTGAGCTTTACTTAAAACGTTTGGTTGTGGGTGGTTTTGAACGCGTATTCGAAATTAACCGTAACTTCCGTAATGAAGGCGTTTCGACTCGTCATAACCCAGAATTCACCATGATTGAATTCTACCAAGCGTATGCAGATTACAAAGACTTGATGGCTTTGACTGAAAATATGCTTGAAAAATTAGCGATCGACATTTTGGGTACGACAGATGTGCCTTATCAAGGTGAAGTATTCAGCTTTAAAGGCCCATTCAAAAAAATCTCAATGGTTGATGCAATTCTTGAACATAACCCACAATTCACACCAGAAAATGTGGCTGATCGTGAATTCTTGGCTAAATTTATTGAAGAAGAATTGAAAGAGAAAGTGAAACCTGGTTTTGGTCTAGGCAAACTTCAAACCATCGTATTTGAAGAAACAGTTGAGACTAAACTTCGTCAACCTACTTTCATTACAGAATACCCTGCGGAAACTTCACCGTTGGCGCGTCGTAATGACACTAATTCACACATCACAGACCGTTTTGAGTTCTTTATTGGTGGTCGTGAATTGGCGAATGGTTTCTCTGAATTAAATGACCCGATTGACCAGGCTGAGCGTTTCCAAGCACAAGTTGCCGAGAAAGATGCAGGTGATGATGAAGCGATGCATTACGATGCTGACTTTATTGAAGCACTTGAATATGGTCTTCCTCCAACAGCGGGTGAAGGTATTGGTATTGACCGCTTGGTGATGTTATTTGCTGATGCAGCAAGTATTCGTGATGTGATTTTATTCCCGCATATGCGTCATAAAAACTAAGTTGTGTTGAAATAAAAAACCCGCTTAAAAGCGGGTTTTTTATTTTAAAGACAGAATAAATGTCGATCTTAATCAGTATGATGATATTCATTGGAATTATAGAAATTTTAGACAAAAAAATACGCAATGATTGGGGTGACCACTGCGTAGAACAACGAATCTGTTTGCACAGTTTCGGTTAAGGAGAATGTTAGAACTCTAATGAGGTCTAAGCACTAAAAGTATAATAAAGTGAATGGTCAGTCATTTCATGATGATTTGAGTAAAGTTGTGTAAATTCAGGTTAATAACGATTGGTGAGTGTGATTTGTTGCTCATTATTTTGGCATAAAAAAGCCCTTCTATTAAAAAAGGGCTTTTCCTGTTTTAGGGGCTTTTAGAAGTGAAAAACACCTAATCCTGCTTTAACTTCATCTAGGGTTTGCTGGGTAATATCACGACATTTATCGGTACCGGTCTTTAAAATATCCATGATGTAATCAGGATCTTTTTGAAGTTCCATACGACGTTCGCGAATAGGCGTAATCAATTCTTTTAAAATCCCTTCAAGACGTTTTTTCACCGTACCATCACCTAAACCACCACGACGATAATGTGCTTTTAACTCTTCAAGTTCTTCTTTATTGGTATCGAAAGCATCTAGATAAGTAAATACTACATTACCTTCAACCTGACCTGGATCTTCAACACGAAGATGGTTCGGGTCGGTATACATCGCATTGACTGCTTTCTTGATGTCTTTATCAGAAGCATCGAGCACAATGGTATTGCCCAAAGATTTCGACATTTTGGCTTTACCGTCAAAACCAGGTAAACGACCGACATTTGAAAGCAATGCTTTGCATTCTGGAAGTAAGTCATGACCAATTTGACGATTCAAACGACGTACAATTTCGTTGGTTTGTTCAATCATTGGAATCTGGTCTTCACCCACAGGGACAACCGTTGCTTTAAAAGCGGTGATGTCGGCTGCTTGTGCTACAGGGTAGCAAAGGAAACCTGCCGGAATATCACGTTCGAAACCACGCATCTGAATTTCAGATTTAATGGTTGGGTTGCGCTCTAAGCGTGACACAGTCACAAAGTTTAAATACAACATGGTCAGTTCATTCAAAGCCGGTAAGCATGATTGAACACATATGGTTGTTTTGGTTGGATCAATACCCACGGCTAAATAGTCAGTTGCCACTTCAATAATATTGCGACGTACTTTTTCAAAGTTATCGGCGTTATCAGTTAAGGCTTGAGCATCGGCAAGGAGGAGATGTTGATGGTGAGAATCTTGTAGTCCTACACGTGAACGTAAAGAACCAACAAAATGACCTAAATGAAGTTGTCCGGTTGGGCGGTCGCCAGTCAAAATAACAGGACGATTGTCTTGATTACTCATTATCTCTCTATTCCAAAGTAGTTAGCACTACACGTATATGCTGATGAATGGCCTTATTGTACGGCATAATGTTTTTGAATGTCAGGCACAATGAAAACACAACATAGAAAAAATAAGAACAATTTAATGAAGTTGATACAGTTTTTTTAAATATTTATCTTTAAAATGCAAGATAGAAACTTTAAGGAAAACAAGAATGGCGAGTAGCTTATTAATATTATTAGATGATATTGCGACTGTTTTAGACGACGTTGCTGTCATGAGTAAAATGGCAGCCAAAAAAACAGCAGGGGTGTTGGGAGATGATCTGGCACTCAATGCTCAACAAGTCAGTGGTGTGCGTTCTGAACGTGAACTTCCTGTGGTTTGGGGTGTTGCCAAAGGCTCTTTTGTTAATAAACTGATTCTTGTTCCTCTGGCCTTGCTGATTAGTGTGGTCGCACCGTGGCTGATCAATCCTTTGTTGATGATTGGTGGTTTGTTTCTATGTTATGAAGGCGTGGAAAAAGTGCTGCACAGTTTGCAGCATAAAAAAGCCACCACCAAAGAAGCTGCTGAAGCAGAATTCAATGCCATTGAAACCGATTTAGCAAAGTTCGAGAAAGAAAAAGTCAAAGGTGCGATTCGTACCGACTTTATTTTGTCTGCTGAAATTGTGGTGATTTCATTGGGCACAGTGGCGACTGCTGCTTTTGGTACTAAAGTCATGGTGCTTTCAACCATTGCAATTTTAATGACGGTGGGTGTGTATGGTTTTGTTGCCATGATTGTCAAAATTGATGATCTGGGATTGTACTTAACGGAACAGGCATCGAGTTTCAAGCAAAGCATTGGACGTGGTTTATTAGCTTTTGCACCAAAACTGATGAAAACCCTGACCATTGTCGGAACCATTGCTATGTTCTTGGTCGGTGGCGGTATTATTACCCATACCATTCCATGGTTTCATCATTTAACTGAAGATTCAGTCGATCAAGTGCAACACATTCCAACCATTGGAAATATTATCGGTGCACTTACTCCAACTTTAATCAATCTTGGTATTGGTTTTGTTGCGGGCTTATTGGTTTTATTGGTGATTACCACCATTCAAAAGTTTTGGCCGAAATCAAAACAGGCATAATCACAAAAGCTCGCTAAAATAAGCTAAAAGCCAACTATAAGGAATATCACTATGCGCTGGAAAGGACGTCGTGTAAGTTCAAATGTGGAAGACCGCCGCGGTGGAGCCGGAGCTAAAGCAGGTGGTATTAGTGTTTTAGGCCTTATCGTTGCATTTGTGGCCTGGAAATTTTTTGGCGTTGATCCTCAGCAAGCCTATCAGGCAACCAAACAGGTGACATCCCAATCACAACCGGCTGAAACCAGAGGTTTGGATAATCCAACTCCGGAACAGCAAGAGGCGATGGATTTTGTCGGGACGGTTTTGGCTGATACAGAAGATACCTGGACTCAAGTATTCCAGCAGCAATTGGACGCACAGTATGTCGCCCCTAAACTGGTGATGTTCAGTGGCGTGGTGAATTCAGGCTGTGGAACGGCACAATCTGCGATGGGACCTTTTTATTGTCCGGCAGATCAGAAAGTTTATATCGATACTACTTTCTTTAAAGATATGCGTCAGCAAATGGGTATTTCGGGTGAGCAAAACAGCACTGAACTCTCACGCCAAGATCAGGCAGGCGATTTTGCTCAAGCCTATGTGGTTGCGCACGAAGTGGGACATCATCTTCAAACGTTGTTAGGTATTTCAGATCAAGTGCAAAAAGCACGTGCTCAATCCAGTGCAGTACAAGGCAATCAACTCTCTGTACGTCAGGAATTACAAGCGGACTGTTTTGCCGGAATTTGGGCGCATCATAATCAGCAACGTACCCAATTCTTGGAACAAGGTGATATTGAAGAAGCGATGGATGCAGCGCATAAAATTGGTGATGACTATTTGCAGAAACGCTCTACAGGACAGGTGGTTCCAGATAGCTTTACCCATGGCAGTAGTCAACAGCGCATGAAATGGTTTCAAACAGGTTTGAAATCCGGTCAGATCAATGATTGCGATACTTTTAATCAGGCGATTTAATTTAAATGCTCATTCAAGCATAAATAAAAAAGAGGATTTAAAATCCTCTTTTTTATTTTGATTTTTAGCGAGTTAAAAACTTTTTAAAGTTGCGGATAATTCGAATGGAGACGTAAAGTGCCGCAAGTGCAAATAGCACAATACTAAAAACAATATATTTTAAACTGGCAATATCCGCCTGATAAAACTGCTGAATTTGTTGGGTAGAATAAGACCATTGTTGCTGCTTATTAGTGCGACTATCTTGATAACGGATATTTTCAATATAATGCTGCTGACCCACTTTTAACAAATCGAGCTGCTGGATTTGTCTGGTATGCAGCTGGTTATATTCATCTGTACAAATATCTTGCAGATAATGCTCGCAGTTTAATTTAGCAATATAACCATTCTGGGCAATCAAAATAAAAATGGCTTGATCCGGTCGCTTATTATTGGACACTAAAACCAATTGTTCTTGATCGGTCGATTTGAGTGAGATGTGTTTTGCTTGCTGGAATTGCTGATCTGCTTGTAAAATTTCTTTGCTTTTTGAATAGGCACTGAAAAACAAAGCCAATGTAATGAGAAAAATTACAACTGCAAAAAAAAGTCGAAATATTGTTTTAACTGTTTGATGCATGAATAAATTCAACTTAATGTGGAGATTGAAGAAAGTGTTGCTACACTAAATGCTCAGATGCTTGTCTATGTTAAATCATTGCTAAAAATATGTAAAAAAACTTAACTATTTTGTTTGCTCTACAAAAAATCGTTAAACTGATTCAGTTAATAAATGTTATCTAATGAAATATTTTACTTGGAAATAGTTGGATGAATTCGCTTTATTCCAATGCATCGCTAAAATTGGAACTTTAATGGGAAATTTCTTTTTTCTTCAAGTCTTTACTGTCATTTTTGCACTTTCTATTGCCACGACAATTTTTAATAAACGTATCTTGGGGTTCCCGCAAGCCATTGGTGTGCCGATTGTCTCGGCGATCTTTGTCTTTATTTTACAATGGGGCGCAAGTTTACTCAGTGGTAATCAGTTTATAACAATTAATATTCACAATATTGAAGAAGCGGTTCGTCATATTGATTTTTATGACTTTTTAATTAATGGGGTAATTTGTTTTATCCTGACATCTTCCGCTTTAAAATTTAAAGTCTCTGATTTAAAAAGCCACTGGAAGCCGATTAGTATTTTGGCCAGTATTGCGCTGGTACTTTGTGCGGTCTTTTTCGGGGTGACTTTATATGGATATCAATTCCTGATTGGCAACCATGTCGATTTACTGGTTTTGCTGTTATTAGGTGCTGCACTTGGGGCAACTGATCCGATTGGAGTGAAAGCTGTTTTAAGTTCGGTACGTGCACCTCATCATCTGATTGTGAAACTCGAAGGCGAGTCACTGTTTAATGATGCCATGTGTATCGCCGTGTTCATGACCTTACTGAATGTATTACAGGGCGAACACTTTACCATTATTGGTACTTTAGAAACCTTACTCTATGAGATTGTGGTTGCAGTCATCATTGGTTGGGGGTTTGGTCTGGGGATTTTAAGACTGCTTCGTGGTAAACACGAAATGGAATCTTTAATCTTAACCACAGCATTGTTGGCATGTGGTTCATATCTAGTTGCCTTATTTGCGCATGCGTCTGCACCGATTGCCTGTGTCATTGGTGGCTTGGTGGTGGGGAATAAGTGGAAAGAAATTCTGCAAGAACGTGAAATTCGTGAAGTAAACCATTTTTGGCATACCGTTGAAGGCATCATCAATTCATTCCTGTTTACACTGATTGGTCTGGAACTGTTTATTCTAGATTTAAGCATCAGTTTGATTCTGGGAGGTATCGTCGCGTTCTTTATTCTGCATGCTTCGCGCTTTGCTGCAAACTATTTGTCATTTGCCTTTTTCCCCAATTTTCGCAACAAAAGCTATAACGGTAGTTTGGCTATTTTATCGTGGGGCGGGGTGCGCGGAGGGATCTCACTTGCCTTGATCCTGGCGGTTGCCAACGTTCCTGAACTGAGTGAATATAGTAGTATCTTAATTGGTTATACCTTTATTGCGGTATTACTGTCCGGTTTAGTTTGTGGGCTGGGTTTGCCCGCGGTAATGAATGCGTTTTATTACAACCCGAATGAAGAAACGACGGGTTTTAAAGGATGGTATCAACGCATGTGTCATAAAATGAACCGGAAAGGTTTCCAGTATATTGTCGGTGAGGATGCCAATGGTAATGAAACCATTACGGTTTATAATCCGGATGCCTTAATTGATGAGAAAGCTGAAGATGGTGTTGCGGTGATGCATAATCCGGAAAAGGTACAGGTTGTGAAGCGCTTGGAAAGTCCAGATAATTTCTAATTGTAAAGCCCTGATAAAAGAAGCCTTTTAAAGGGCTTTTTTTATGCTCCAAAGTTCAAACTGGATGATTTAAGGATAATCTATGCCACAACATTCAAGTGTTTCTAGTGATGAATTAGCCCATCAAATCTTGCAGGTGGTTGCTCTCATTCCTTATGGAAAAGTGGCTTCGTACGGACAAATCGCAAAGATGGCAGGGTTGCCGAAACATGCGCGTTTAGTGGGTTATGTTTTAAAGCATCTGGATGCTGATGCAAAAACTCCTTGGCATCGAGTGATAAATTCGCAAGGAAAAATTAGCCTAAGTAAAGTGGATGATCGTGGTGACAATATTCAACGCTTGAAATTATTAGAAGAAGGCGTGATGGTGATTGGAGATAAAATTAATTTAAAACAATATCAATGGATAAATGATTGATAATAGCAATAAATGCTTTGGAGTTAGTAATTTCCCACCTTTAGAAAAAGATGGGAAAGGCCAGGCTAATTATTATTCACGGACAATCAGTACAGGAATATGTGATTCACCCAGTAAGCTTTGTGCGACACTGCCGAGGAATAGTTTTTTGAAGCCGGTACGACCATGAGAACCAATGATAATCAGGTCTGCATGATTTTCTTCTGCAGCTCTGATAATTTCACGATGAATTACTTGCCCTTCAAGAAGCTTGGTTTTTACCTCAATCCCTTTTTCATGAAATTTTGCTTTTGCGGCATCCAGCGATTCAATAATTGCTGCACGCGCACGTTCAATTAAATCATTGGTTTGATTGGCAGAGATATATTCTGCTGCAATATAGGGGTCAAGTGATAAAACTTGAACCACCGTAACTTTACTGCCAAATGCTTTAGCAAGTTCAACTGCCTTTGCTACCGCTGCATATGCAGTTTCTGAACCGTCCACTGGAACAAGAATATTGTGATAAGCCATGGGGAATTTCTCCTTATAATCATTACTTAAATAGATGCTTTTAGCAATATGATTTATTGTGTATTAAAACAGGTTAAAACTAGATGCTAGTTGTATTTCCGATAAAACAAAACCTAGTAATTTCATAGGGATATTTTACTTCCCAAAAAGATTTTATAAATTAATCTAACATGGATTGGTTGGGAAATTAGAGGGTTTAAAACTAAAGTATGATGAAATTGTAAGCAGATTTTTAATTTGAAATTATATGTAAAAAAATAGGAAAACTGCATTTGAAAATTGTCATATCATAAGTGTAGTAACTTATTAATAATGAATTAGAAATGACTGAAATAAAGCAATTGAATTGGCAGCGTGACAGTTTTGAAAAAGCATAGCAGTAAGAATCGCGGAATCGAAAATGTCTGAGTACTCAACTTAGCAATTATGTTAATTACTCAAAGTGTAGCTCTGTTGATTAGAGCGTAGTATTCATAATGCTCGGGTCACAGGTTCAAGTCTCATCTTAGCCACCATATTCTGAGAAAGCCCACTCCGATTGAGTGGGCTTTTTTATGCTTAAAATAATGAATGTGATTATACTAATTGAAATGTAAATAAATGAATTTTAATAAAAATGCTTAAACGTGATGAAGTTGGTAGATGGTTTAAAAAGTATTTAGGTAGTTGTCTTTCATGGGCGATTACGGTTGCTTGGCTAATTTTTATTTACTTTAAAATTCATAATGGAATCTTGCCTACAGATTTAAATGAGTTTGGTGATTTTATTGCAGGTGCTTTTGCCCCACTAGCATTCTTTTGGCTAGTAAGAGGCTTCTATCAGCAAGGTAAAGGACTTGAACAAAACTCAGAAGCTTTGAAATTGCAGGCAACAGAGCTAGAGAAAACGACTAAAGCTTTAGAATTGCAAGTACAAGAAATGAAGGCCTCTGTAAAACAGCAGTCACGCTTAGCTAAAGTATACGAAGAGGAGCTTCAGCAGAAACATTTTCAGGTTAAGCCAAATCTTGAATATAGTTTTAAACAGATTGCAAATTTTACTAAGAATGAACCTATTTGCGATGATGAGTACGAAGATAGAATTATCGAGTTTGAATTAGTAGTTAAAAATGTAGGAGAGACAGCCAGAAATTTACTAGTTAAGTCAATTAACAATACAGCATATATTAGAAAGTTTGAAATAACATTTCAGCATTTAGATGTTTTAACTATTGAGTTTGATATAAATGGTCAATGTGCTACATCGTTAAATGAAGAGGAAGGAGTTTTAACCTTTTTATTAGAGATTTCATATCAAAATGTATACGGGAAAGGATATGAAGATCACCTTACTTGTGGGGTGGAAAGTATTTTTGATAATGAGACAGAACAAATATATTTAAGTACGACATTAGAAACACTGCATACAAATAAGTATTAGTACGAAAGATTTAAATCGTATATTAGTTCTAGACTTATCTTGAGAGGAATAACTGAATCGTTATTCATTATCTAAATCTAAAAAATTAACTAATTTATCAATATCATCCGTCTGCAATTGCTCACGCATTTTTAAAAACTGTTTTTCATCCAAATCATATAACTTAAGTGAAAGCAGTTTTTTTATATCTTCTTCAGGAAAACGGTACTTAATAATTTGGGCAGGTACACCGCCGACAACAGCGTAAGGCGGTACATCTTTGGTCACGACTGCGCCTGTGGCAATAACAGCACCTTCACCAAGCGTTACACCTTGCATAATCATGGCACGTGAGCCAATCCAGCAACCATCACCAATAACTGTGTCTCCAGCAGGCACAAAACTGCGTGTATCGAACGGAAACGCTGAAATCCAGTCAGTACGATGCAACTGGTTACCACCCATCATAATCACGCATTCAGCGCCAAAACAGACGAAATTACCGATATGTAATTGGTCAATCGGTTTCTCTACGGTCGCAGGCTTGTCATGTAAGTAACGGACTACACAGCGTTCAAAACCTTGGTCCCAATAAGCTGAATAGTAAGAGTAATTTCCCTTGATATGGATATTTGGATTTTTCACTGTTTTTGAGATGAATTCAAATTCACACCAGTGTTTAACAGGGGAATTGATCAGATTATCCATAGATAAATGTGCAGCGTGGGAGATTGGGGGATTATAGCTTATGAAAGCCTTTCATTGTTAAGAGTAAAAGTCCCCCTTTGAAAAAGGGGGATTTAGGGGGATTCTGAAAATCATCTCCCTTAAAAAGGAGAGGGAATATTCCGGGAAAGTTTTAAGTTAATGCACAATGTTTAATGTGTAATGAAAGTTCCTTCTTCCTTTGGGAGAAGGTTAGGATGAGGGGGATTTAAAAAGTAACCTTTTCCTTGCACAGCAGTGCTGCTCATCTCCTGAAAGGAGAGGGAAAAGTAGGCAATAAAAAACCCCTCAAGAGAGGGGCTTTAAAAAGTATTCAATCTTTAAAATTAAAGATAAGCAACTTTCACAATTTCGTATTCCACTTCGCCTTGAGGCGTTACGATTTTTACTTCGTCGCCTTCGCTTTTGCCCAAAAGACCACGAGCGATAGGAGAGTTCACAGAGATCTTGTTGATCTTAAAGTCTGCTTCATCATCGCCTACAATTTGATAGGTCTTTTGTTCTTCAGTGTCTAGGTTTTCAATCGTTACTGTTACACCAAAAACGACACGACCGTTTTGTTCAAGTGTTTTAACATCAATCACTTGCATTGCACCGAGTCTACCCTCGATGTCTTGAATACGGCCTTCACAGAAACCTTGTTGCTCGCGAGCAGCATGGTATTCCGCATTTTCTTTTAAATCCCCATGTTCACGCGCTTCAGCAATTGCCGCAATAATACGTGGACGATCAATACTTTTTAACTGATGTAATTCTTTCTCTAGGGCAATTTTGCCTTCGGGAGTCATAGGATAACGTTTCATTGTTGTCCCTCTAAGTGAGTATAAAAATTAAGGGTTTATAAATAAAAAAAATCCCGTCACCAATAAGATGACGGGACTTATCGGTAATTTATTAACCTACTGTTAAATCTTGCAAGCGGTATACATCCATTGGCAATTTAATTGCTAAGGCTTGGCATACAGCATCAGCACCATTCAAGGTTGTGGTGTAATACACTTTACCTTGAAGCGCAGAGCGACGGATCGAGAACGAATCCTGCTGAGCTTGTTTACCTTCAGATGTATTGATAATGAGGTGAATCTCGCCATTTTTCAAGCGATCTACGATATGAGGGCGACCTTCGGTTACCTTATTCACACGTTCACATGCAATACCCGCTTCAGTAATCACTTTATGCGTACCACTTGTTGCTACAAGTTTGAAACCGTAATCAACAAGTTGTTGCGCAATGCGTGCAACATGCGGTTTATCTGACTCACGTACAGACAAGAATGCGTGTTTCACTTCACCTTCGGTTGGTTTACCTGGCAAGCGATCATTCGAGCCTAACACAGCTTTATAGAATGCTTCACCAAAAGTTGTACCCACACCCATCACTTCACCTGTAGATTTCATCTCAGGTCCAAGAATTGGGTCAACACCAGGGAATTTCGCAAATGGGAACACAGCTTCTTTAACAGCGAAGTGAGTCGGGATAATTTCTTTCGTAAATCCTTGAGATACCAAAGACTGACCCGCCATACAACGTGCAGCCACTTTCGCCAAAGACTCACCGATACATTTAGAAACGAAAGGCACGGTACGTGATGCACGTGGATTCACTTCCAGAATGTAAACGTCGTTGCCTTTAACTGCAAACTGTACGTTCATCAAGCCAATTACGCCAAGCTCTTTCGCCATGGCAACAGTTTGACGGCGCATTTCGTCCTGAATCTCTTGAGATAGAGAGTAAGGAGGAATAGAACATGCTGAGTCACCAGAGTGAATACCGGCTTGTTCAATGTGCTGCATGATACCGCCAATCACCACGTCTTTACCGTCAGATACACAGTCAACATCGACTTCGGTTGCATCATCAAGGAAGTGGTCAAGCAATACAGGCGCTTCGTTAGAGGCTTGAACTGCATCACGTAAGTAGCGTTTCAATTCGTCATCGTTATAGACGATTTCCATCGCACGGCCACCAAGCACGTATGAAGGACGTACTACAAGTGGGTAGCCCACTTTAGATGCTTCAGCCATACCTTCTTCAGCAGATTTTACAATGCTGTTGCTTGGTTGACGAAGTTGCAGGCGTTGAATCATTTGTTGGAAACGTTCACGGTCTTCTGCACGGTCAATCGCGTCAGGTGATGTACCGATAATTGGTGCACCAGCTTCTTCTAAAGCACGAGCCAATTTAAGCGGAGTTTGACCACCGTATTGCACGATAATGCCTTTAGGCTTCTCGATACGCACGATTTCAAGTACATCTTCCAGGGTAATTGGTTCGAAGTACAAACGATCTGATGTGTCGTAATCCGTAGAAACCGTTTCAGGGTTACAGTTCACCATAATGGTTTCATAACCGTCTTCACGCATTGCAAGCGCCGCGTGTACACAGCAGTAATCGAACTCGATCCCTTGACCAATACGGTTAGGACCGCCACCAATCACCATGATCTTGTCGCGGTTCGATGGATTTGCTTCACATTCTTCATCGTAAGTTGAGTACATGTAAGCAGTATCAGATTCGAATTCTGCAGCACAGGTATCGACACGTTTGTAAACAGGGGTCACACCCAAGTTCCAACGGTGTTTACGGAATTGTTTCTGTGAAATACCCATCAAATCTGCAATGCGAAGATCTGATAAACCTTTACGTTTGAACGAACGGATATTGTCCGCATTCAAATCACCAAAACCTAAAGTTTTGATTTGGTTTTCAGTTTTGATGATGTCTTCGATTTGGATCAAGAACCATTTGTCGATGTTGGTCGCAGCAAACACTTCGTCTAAAGTGAAACCATGACGGAAAGCATCACCGATAAACCAAATACGTTCTGGACCAGGTACTTTAAGTTCTTGAAGAATTTTCTCGCGTGCGCCATCAGCACCGACTTCGAGTTTTTCGTCAAAACCACATACGCCCACTTCAAGACCACGAAGCGCTTTTTGCAAAGATTCTTGGAAGTTACGGCCAATCGCCATTACTTCACCCACAGATTTCATCTGTGTAGTTAGAATTGCTTCAGCTTGTGGGAATTTCTCGAAGTTAAAACGAGGAATCTTCGTCACAACGTAGTCGATTGCAGGTTCGAATGATGCAGGTGTTGCACCGCCAGTGATGTCATTTTTCAATTCATCAAGGGTATAACCCACAGCCAATTTCGCTGCAATACGTGCAATTGGGAAACCAGTTGCTTTAGATGCAAGTGCAGATGAACGCGATACACGCGGGTTCATCTCGATCACAACCATACGACCGTCTTTCGGATTAATACCGAATTGAACGTTCGAACCGCCTGTTTCCACACCAATTTCACGTAGAACCGCAATCGATGCATTACGCATGATTTGGTATTCTTTGTCTGTCAAGGTTTGCGCAGGGGCAACAGTGATTGAGTCACCTGTGTGAACACCCATAGGGTCGAAGTTTTCGATCGCACACACGATGATACAGTTGTCGTTTTTGTCACGAACAACTTCCATCTCATACTCTTTCCAACCAATCAATGATTCATCGATTAACAGTTGGTGAGTTGGCGAAAGGTCGAAACCACGTTCACAGATTTCAATGAATTCGTCACGGTTGTAAGCAATACCACCGCCTGAACCACCCATAGTGAATGATGGACGAATAATAGAAGGGAAGCCGAGTTTTGCCTGAATCTCGAATGCTTCTTCCATGGTGCTTGCAACAGCAGCACGTGGACATTCAAGACCAATACGACGCATTGCGTCATCAAACAATTTACGGTCTTCAGCCATTTCAATGGCATCTTTACTCGCACCGATCAATTCAACATTGAATTTTTCTAAAATGCCGTGTTCATCAAGTGCAAGTGCACAGTTCAATGCTGTTTGACCACCCATAGTCGGAAGGACAGCATCTGGACGCTCTTTCTCGATGATTTGTGCAACAGTCTGCCAAGTAATCGGTTCGATATACGTTGCATCAGCCATTGACGGGTCGGTCATAATGGTCGCTGGGTTAGAGTTCACCAAAATAACACGGTAGCCTTCTTCACGAAGGGCTTTACATGCTTGCGCACCTGAGTAGTCAAACTCACATGCTTGACCGATCACAATCGGACCCGCACCAATAATTAAGATGCTTTTAATGTCTGTACGTTTAGCCATGATCGCTTCCTTAATTACTTCTTAGACGCTTCGATAAGTTCGATGAAATGATCGAACAAAGGGGCACAGTCATGTGGACCAGGACTCGCTTCAGGGTGACCCTGGAAGCTGAACGCTGGTTTATCCATGCGATGCATACCCTGCAGGGTTTGATCGAACAATGAGATGTGCGTCGCTTTCAGGTTTGCAGGTAATGTATCAATTTCCACTGCAAAGCCATGATTCTGAGAAGTAATCATCACTGTACCATCTTCAAGATTTTGTACAGGATGGTTTGCACCGTGGTGACCGTGAGGCATTTTCACAGTTTTAGCGCCAGAAGCAAGCGCGAGGATTTGGTGACCTAAACAGATACCAAATACAGGTAAGTTTGTCGTTTCAACAATAGTTTTTACAGCTTCAATTGCATAATCACATGCAGCTGGATCGCCAGGACCGTTCGACAGGAACACACCGTCCGGATTTAATGCGAGAACTTTTTCTGCAGGCGTTTGAGCTGGAACTACAGTTAGTTTGCATCCGCGATCAGTCAGCATACGTAAGATGTTGGTTTTGACACCGTAATCATATGCAACAACATGGAATTTAAGTTCAGGTTGAGAGAAGCCTTGACCAAGTGTCCATGAACCTTCGGTCCATTCAAAACCTTCTGGGTCGCAACATTCTTTCGCAAGGTCTAAACCGTTCAGACCGCCAAAGGCACGTGCTTTTTCTAAAGCCTCTTCTTCTGTAATGTTGTCACCCGCTAGGATGCAACCATTTTGCGCACCTTTCGCACGTAAAATTCGTGTCAATTTACGGGTGTCAATATCGGCAATCGCAACAACATTGTGTTGTTGAAGGTATTCACCCAAAGATTGATTCGCACGGAAATTGCTATGCAATAAAGGAAGGTCACGGATAATTAAACCGTTTGCCCATACTTTATGAATTCGACCTGACTCAGCGTCTTCATCATTACAACCTGTATTACCAATATGCGGGTAAGTCAAAGTCACAAGTTGCTGTGCATAACTCGGGTCAGTCAAAATTTCTTGATAGCCAGTCATTGCTGTATTAAAAACGACTTCACCAGTCGTACTACCCGATGCACCGATAGACGTACCTTTAAAGATCGTTCCATCTGCGAGGGCTAAAATGGCGGGAGTGCTCAAACCAAAGCTCCTGAAATTTAGGCTGTAAAAAAGCGAGAAGACGAAAAAAAAGGAAGGCTATTTTTTTAACCAACCCTCCTATGTCTGCTCGCTTGAACTTAACACGGCATTATACGCAGTCGACCTGTTGAAGTCCATGCTATTTATGCCGAATATGTAAGATAAATGCCTTGTGTTTTGAACGGAAGTCTGTTTTTGAGACAGTGTATGTAAAATGTAAGCAAATGATAATTGTCAGACAAATCAAAACTTAAATTTTATCGAATCGACTAGTCTGTATCTCTCATGTAATAACTCTAGGAACAAGGCCATGACTACAGAACAAAAACAAGTTAAAGCTAAACCTGCCTTAAAAGAGGTGGTCGCTGAGGGTGCTGAAAAGTTGGAACAAGCATCTAAAGAGGCACAGCAAAAAGTAACAGAAGCGGTTCACGAATCGGCTGAAACTGTTAAGGCTGAAGCGAAAGAACTACAGGAAAATGTACACGATCAAGTGCAAAATCTGAAACAGGATATTCTTCAGCGCATTGACACCATTAAGAAACAACTGAATTTTTCACAAAAAGATTTAGCTGAATTAAAGGAGTTTGTGAAATCTGAATTCAATGCTGTGATTGATGATTTATCAAAACTGGGTAAAGAGTTGAAAGACGATGTCAGTCAAATTTCTGTTAAGCATAAAGATCATTTAACTGAAACCTTCAAGCGTTCAAAAGAACATACTTTAGATGTCTGGAAAAAAGTGTCAGAGAAAGCTGAGGAAAAACCACCTGTAAAAAGCTGATTTATATTTCAGGCATAAATGCCAGATTAGGGGGCAGGAAATATGCAATATTTCCTCAATCTAAGGATTGAGAGCATAAAAAAGTGAGGTCGTATGCCTCACTTTTTTATTTGTCGAATATCAGTGTTACGCTTTAGAACTGATGTAGCCAATCACGTTTGTTGTGAAAGTCTGCATGAGGACTGCTGTGTTGCATCGCATAGTATTGATCACCTTGCGATGTTTTAAGTACAGCACTTAAACCCAAGAACATATTCGACCATTGTAATTTGTGCTTTAACATAAACTCGGTCAAATCCAGGCTCACATTCAAACCGTAATGTGTGCGTTTTAATTGATTGAGTTCAATGTCAGTTGCAGCTTGTGGAGGCATCTCTTCAGGATAACGATATTCCTCAAATTGATAGACCTGCCAAGCTTGTGAAGGGGAGAGGTTAATTTCTCGATAAAAATCTTCACCGTGAACGCCAATAAAAATTTCATAACAGGTATTTTCCCATAAGAAATCTTGACGTGGATTACCTTGCACCAAGTCAGGCCATTGCATGAATTGATTTGGATCACGTAACCAATAGCCCACATTTATACTATATGAGCCTTGTTGTTCAATCGCGCCCACTAAAGAGATGGATTGAAAGCGACGATCAAAAGCGTTAAGTTCGTAACTGGCCATACAGCTTAGTTAGACAAATGTGCGTGGCGTACAAGGTTCGAAAGTTTTGGATTTTGTTTTGCAGCTTTTTTATAAAGCAATACAATTTTACCAATCGTTTGTACAATTTCAGCGCCAGTCACTTGAGCAATTTCGTTAATTGCAGCAACACGTGCTTCGCGATCTTCACCGGCAATTTTAACTTTAATCAGTTCATGATCATTTAAAGCACGGTTTGTTTCTTCGATGACATTTTCAGTCAAACCTTGACCGCCAAGCATAACCACTGGGTTAAGTGCATGTCCGATTTGACGCAAACGCTTGCGTTCCTGAATTGATAAAGCAGCCATAAAGATAACCTAATTTTAAAAACGGCTTAGTATAGCAAATGTCGGGTTTAAACGCTTTATATTCTGTTGAAAAAATCAATTTCGATTATTGAAAAAAACATACCAAAGATCAGATTTAGATACAGATGTATACTGCAAGGTCTGTGTTTTTCACGTACAATCATGAATTAGAAGTTTTTTATTATTTAGAGAGTTATGGCGACACGCATTACCAACCAAAAGTTATCAAAAAGCAGTCGAGATTGGATGCGCGAGCACTTAGACGATCCGTTTGTGAAAAAAGCACAGAAGGAAGGCTATCGTGCGCGTGCTGCTTATAAGCTTCTTGAAATGCAAGAAAAATATAAAATTATTAAGCCAGGTATGACCGTGGTCGATCTGGGTGCTGCCCCAGGAAGCTGGTCGCAAATTGCCGGAAAATTGGTCGGCGATAAGGGTTTGCTGATTGCTTCAGATATCTTGGAAATGGATGCATTGCCTGATGTCACCTTTTTACAAGGTGACTTTCGAGAAGAAGAAGTTTTTGAAAAATTGTTAAATCTTTTAAACGGACGGACCGTAGACGTTGTAATTTCAGATATGGCCCCCAATACATCAGGTAACAAGGCTGTAGATCAACCGCGTCAAATTTACTTGTGTGAACTTGCTTTAGATTTCGCCACCAAGGTTTTAGGACCTAAAGGGCAGTTTGTAGTCAAGGTTTTCCAAGGCACAGGATTTGATGAATTCCGTAAACAAGTCGTAGATAGCTTTGATGTATTAAAGACAGCAAAACCTGCTGCTTCACGTGCCCGTTCTAAAGAAGTATTTTTGATCGGACAAGGGCGCAAGAAGGCTTCTAAATAAAGTTTACTTGCCAAGACGTTAAAAATTGTGCATTTTGTACATTTTTAAAATATTGCAAAGCTGATCTTCAGCTTAAATTAAGGTCACCCGTTTTGGGCATGATCAAATTAGATTGATATGGGAATAAAGCTTTGAGCGATCTCTTCAAGAATGCCGTATTGTGGCTGGTTATACTGGGTGTGCTGATTCTGATTTTCAGCAACATCAGTGACCGCAATCAACCGACTGCAATGAATTATTCAGAGTTTGTTTCAGCGGTGAATGCTGGTCAAATTAAGCAAGTCACAATTGATGGTGAAAGAATTCGTGGTGAAAAAACAAACGGTTCAGAGTTTGAGAGTATTCGTCCTGCGATTCAAGACCCTGAACTTATGCCAAGCCTCATTAAACATGGTGTTGTCGTAGAGGGTACTGCTCCTGCGCGTCAAGGCTTGTTGATGCAACTTCTTATTGCCAGCTTCCCTGTACTTTTGATCATTTTGTTATTCATGTTCTTTATGCGAAACATGGGTGGTGGTGCAGGTGGTAAAAGTGGCCCAATGAGTTTTGGTAAGTCAAAAGCAAAAATGCTTTCTGAAGACCAAATTAAAGTCACTTTTTCCGATGTTGCTGGTTGTGATGAAGCTAAGCAAGAAGTTGTGGAAATTGTCGATTTCCTGAAAGATCCAACCAAATTTAAACGTCTCGGTGCAAGTATTCCTCGTGGTGTTCTAATGGTCGGTCCTCCAGGTACGGGTAAAACTTTAATTGCGAAAGCTATTGCTGGTGAAGCAAAAGTTCCGTTCTTCAGTATTTCCGGTTCTGACTTTGTTGAAATGTTCGTGGGTGTGGGTGCGTCTCGTGTCCGTGACATGTTTGAACAAGCAAAACGCCATGCACCATGTATCATCTTTATTGATGAGATTGATGCAGTTGGTCGTCACCGTGGTTCAGGTACTGGTGGTGGTCACGATGAGCGTGAACAAACACTGAACCAGATGCTGGTAGAAATGGATGGTTTTGAAGGTAACGAAGGTATTATCGTTATCGCTGCAACCAACCGTGCAGATGTACTGGATAAAGCCTTACTTCGTCCGGGTCGTTTTGACCGTCAAGTGATGGTGGGTCTTCCTGACATTAAAGGTCGTGAACAAATTCTGAATGTTCACATGAAAAAATTGCCTTCAGTCACAGGTGTAGATGTAAAAGTTCTTGCACGTGGTACGCCTGGCTTCTCAGGTGCACAATTGGCGAATCTTGTAAACGAAGCGGCACTTTTTGCTGCACGTCGTAACAAGAACACAGTCGATATGCATGACTTCGAAGATGCAAAAGATAAGTTGTATATGGGGCCTGAACGTAAATCGATGGTGCTGCGTGATGAAGAGCGTAGAGCAACGGCTTACCATGAAGCAGGTCATGCGATTGTTGCTGAAAGTTTACCAGGTACAGACCCTGTGCATAAAGTAACGATTATGCCGCGTGGTTGGGCTTTGGGTGTAACTTGGCAGTTACCTGAGTTTGACCAAACTAGCCATTATAAAGACAAAATGTTGAATGAAATTTCAATTTTGTTTGGTGGTCGTATTGCTGAAGAAGTATTCATTAATCAAATGTCTACAGGCGCATCAAACGATTTTGAACGTGCAACCAAAATGGCACGTGCAATGGTAACCAAATACGGCATGTCTGACAAAATGGGCGTAATGGTCTATGAAGAGGATGCACAGCAATCTTTCATGGGCAGTATTGGTAGTCGCAGTATTTCTGAAACTACGCAACTAGAAGTAGATCGTGAAATTCGTCGAATTCTAGATGAACAGTATAAAATTGCACGCGATATATTGGAAAGTAAGAAAGATGTTGCTCATGCGATGGTGAAAGCGTTGATGGAATGGGAAACTATTGATCGTGACCAAATCCGTGACATCATGGAAGGTCGTGAACCTCAACCACCTAAGGTGTATATTGCTGAAAATCCAGTGATTGATGTAACACCTACTGATGGTCCAGCAACACCTCCACCATTACCTGCAAGCTAATCGTTTAGGTTTGGTGTGAAAAAAGAGTCTCAATTGAGGCTCTTTTTTATGCTTGAAAGTTTAGAGTTTGAAAAGATTTCAGTAAGAATAAAAGCAACTCTTGATACACTATAAGTTAGATATTTAAGGAGAGTTGTTATGCGGTTGATGCCATTACCAAAACGAGTATTACAATGTGGACGACTAAGTCTGGATTTATCTCAACCGCATGTCATGGGTATATTGAATGTCACTCCAGACTCTTTTAGTGATGGTGGAAAGCATAATGCAAAAGACCAAGCCATAACCTATGCACTGCAAATGATGGCTGATGGAGCGACTGTGATTGATGTAGGTGGTGAATCCACACGTCCAGGGGCATCTGCGGTAGAAGTGGATGAAGAAATACGCCGTGTAGTGCCTGTAGTAGAAGAATTATCAAAGCATGATGTGATTATTTCAATTGATACTTCACAACCAGAAGTGATGAAGGCAGCAGTCCAAGCGGGTGCACATATCTGGAATGATGTTCGCGCATTAACACGTCCGCAGGCACTTGAAACTGCGGCTGAACTGAATATACCTGTCATAATCATGCATATGCGTGGCGAACCAACGACCATGAATAATTTAGATCAATATGATGATGTAACGACAGAGGTGATTAAAGAGCTACAGCAGCGTGTCGATGATGCGATTCAGGCTGGAGTAAAACCTGAAAATATCATGATTGATCCTGGTTTTGGTTTTGCTAAAAATGCACAGCAAAATTTAAAATTATTAAATGAATTTTATAAATTAAATGATATGGGCTATCCCATTTTATCTGCACTTTCTCGGAAGCGTTTTATTGGCGAGGCACTGGGTGGGGCTGATGCACAAAATCGTGCCGTTGGTTCTGTTGCTGCTCATTTATTCAGTATTCAACAGGGCGCTTCAATGGTACGTGCACACGATGTCAAAGCGATGTCGGATGCAATTAAAGTTTGGAATGCAATGAATAATCTAGCTGTATAAATAAGAAAAAGCTCGATAAGGTATCGAGCTTTTTGCTTTAAGAGCTGATTATTTTCCTTTGTTCTCAAGCGAAGAATGGTGAACAACAATTCGTAATTTACCTGCATTATCTTTTACAAATTTCCAGGTTTTATCTACAGTCGTCACTTCACCATTCTTATTGGTGAAGTGAACTTTCCCTAAAGTGGTCGCACTGTTACCCGATATATTTATAGCTGCATTATCGATTTCGCAATTTTTCCACCCACCGAGTGCAAACCCTTTGTCACTAGGGAAATTTGGATTTCCTCCCACGAAATAAGACAAAGCCCCTTCTTTTGTAGTTCTGAATGTTTGTGGATTGGTTGTTAATGTGGGTTTAAATAAAACAGGGCCATCCTGATAAAAATATGCTGTATCAATCACCTTGCTTGCGAGATCATTTGCTGCCTGTTTTCCGCTTTTATCGTAGGTTGAACTGATATCAAGTAATGATTTACACCAAGCTTGTTGTGCCGCTATTACTTCGGGTTCAGAAATAATATTTTTTTGAGTATCTTGCGTTGGTGTTGTAGAGCATGCTGTTAATGTTATTCCAAGAAATGTAACTAAAATGGCTTTCATAACATTTCCCTATAAAAATTATGTTTTTATTTTATAAAGTAACTTTTATTTAAATCATAGTAATGCTATCGAATGTATCGAAAACTCCACCAAACCCCTACATTAAATTAAAAATTTTAAATAAATTAGTTATTTACTTTATATGGTGAGAAAGGTTGCAGGTCTAATTATCTTTTAGTATGCCCTAACTACAGAAAGTAAGAGCAAATATGAAAATAATCCATTTTAGGTTTTGATAGGGCAGGTTAATATTTTAGAAAAGCGATGAGCGATACAATTAAAGTGTGGCAGGTAATGAGCCAAGCTTAATTGCATGCAAGAAGTGTGAATAAAGTAGAGTGCGGGTAAAAACCACTCTATTTTTTGTGCTTTGGTTTGGTAATTTTGTTGCTTTGTGTTATACAGGCTCGCTTTAATGCGTGTCTTTTTTGAGTTTTGTATGTTTGAAGATTTACTTCTCCCGATGTTTGATGACGAATATTATCCCGATATTCTGGTGGCTGAAGTTAAGCAGACTATTAAACAGTTTGCGAAGAAAGTAGCAAAGTCTGATTTGTCTGAAGTGGAAATTTATCGTTTTGCTGCCGAAACCGTTGTTTTGATTAATAAGATGAAACCACAGTTTGAAGATCTAGATTCATCCTTAGATGATACTGCAGCCGATTATATTGCTGAAGCCATGATGATGGTGGTACAAGATCACGGTTATATGGATATTGAAATGGAAGAATTGGTATCCAATAGAGAGTGGTAAGTCACTCTCTATCAGTTAGTTTGATATTCTAAGATTTATTTAAATCAGACAATAGTTTGGATAGATGACAACTTTCTTTGGGATGGATCTCTGCTATTCCGTCCACACTTAAGTAACGTTTTTCATTTTTTAGGTAAGCGCTTGCTCTTAAATTAAGCCAAAAATTTGGCTCTTGTTGCAGGAGTGTGCGAATCCGTTTTTCATCTTGTGTATGATTAAACTCAAGCAGATATGGATCTTTGCCTAAAGTGCAGTGATGTAAGATAAGCTGATCTTTATCTTGGGTAATCGTTCCAGAAAATAAAGAATAAATGACTTGAGTCGGTGCTTTAACTTCTGGCTCTGCTGCATAAGCAAAGCATGAGGTGAACAATATAAACAGGCTGCAATAGAGCATGCGTTGTAAGTTATTTGTGTTCATTTTTATTATTTCTTTTTATTGGTTTGATTGTATTTTAATAATTTAGGCATAAAAAAACCAGCTTATCGCTGGGTCTTTTATTGCACCATTTTAAGAAGTATTAAAATGGTGCCCGAGGCCAGACTCGAACTGGCACGCTTTGTGGGCGGGGGATTTTAAATCCCCTGTGTCTACCGATTTCACCACTCGGGCATGTGCGCAATAATAGAGGACGAAATAAATATTGGCAAGTATCTTTCGGTGTGTTTGCTTTCTTTTCAATCAATTCATGTATTTATGGCTATAAAATAATTCATTTTTACGATTTTTCGAAATCATCATTATTTTCCCCTTGATTGAGGACAGCAAAGAATAATCATTTTCTAAACGAAATCTAGATTAGGAAACACAGCTTTTGATATTTACATCAAGCTATCTAAATAGGTTTCGACATCAACATGTTTATGGGCTTTACACAATTCATTTTCATAACGAATCAGCTGAATATGTAGCTCGATAAACTTTTTTTCTTGTCGTTGAAGGGCATGACGCGCCTTTGAATTTTTTGCACTCAATAAAATTTTAAATTTAATTTTTAAAATTTGTTTATATGACCAAAAGCATATTCGACGTGTTTCTTGTAGATAAAAATATTGCTCATTTTGAGTGCCTTCACGGAACATATTTTCCTTATAAAAGCGTACAAAACCAAAACTTAAGGCAAAGAAAAACAGAATAATTTCTAAAAAAGTACTTTCAATATAAGCAATATTAATGGTTTGAAGCACAATCAGCACAGCGAGTTTAATCGGGGTGTGACGCAGGTGTTGATACAGCGAGGTTGAACTATGTTTGATTTGCTTGATGACGAATGGAATGTAGAGCATAAACAGCAACATAATGGCTAAAACAGCAATGCCATGCGAGCGAAAAGTATCAAATTGGGGGAATTGAATCGAAATAAAATGGCCCAAACTCATCGAAAGTGAGATAAAAATCATCGCTGCAAGAACCCATGGAATCAGTTCTTTAAGTTCATCTAAAATACCCTTGGTTTTGATCATGCTATAAAACAAATAATTTCTTTTAAACGCTGTCGGGTGTTGCTCCCGCATTTGTTTTAAGAAAAGGGCGGTTTGTTTATTGCTGATCATAAGAATTAAAGGGGGCATAAAAAGTAAATGTAATATAAATGATTTAACAGAATATGACAGAGAAAAAGTAGCCTAATCTTTTATAAATGGAGAGCAAAAAGTATTTCCTGTTAACTTTTGGCTATTTAACTCGAGTTCAGCTTTTTAGATAGATCTATTGCTGTGTACTGATAAAATTATAAGTTTTAAGTCGCTCAAGATATTTTCGTGTCGCTATATCAATAGTGCGATTTATAACTATTGTTTTTAGCTCCGTAGCGAAAGAAGAATGTGCTGAAGCAGATTTTATTCCTGTATTAAATGATGAATTATGCGAAAATAGACCTTTATTATTTTTTGTCCAAGGACAGTTTATGACTGATCAATCTCCTGAATCTTTAAGCGATATCGAAATTTTAGACATTTTACAGTCCATGAAAGACGATGTGCTAAATACTGAAGCGAAAGAGATTATCCTTAATGGGGGTAAAGCTGGTCGTCAAGAAGCACATAAACAGGCAATTGTTGCTTTGCATGATACTTTTGAAAAAAACTTTGTTGAAGCAGTGACTTTGGCATTAGGATTAAATGCCGGCCAAGCTAAAAAAATTAAATATAAAAAAGATCGTATTCGTATTTTAAAAGTACGTGGTATTGATTACATGGCGATTGATGGTGCTGAAACAGCTCAAGTTTTATCACAAGTTGCGCAAGCGATTCTGCGTGAAGACGCAATTGTAACGCGCGATCTACACAATATTTTCCCCTTCTGGAAAGAAGGCTGGCCAATGGTTCAGTTTGATAATGCATACAAAATTTTAGAAGAAGATATTAGTATTCACTATGCTCTCGTGATTGAGAACTTGATTGAAAACTTTAAATAATCTTCATTGAATGCTCTTCATTGAAATGAAAAAAAGCACCTGTTGAATGGTGCTTTTTTATATTACATTGGATTTTTTATGGATAAAGCCAAGCCAATAATAGACTGATTGGCCAAATAAAAAGTCTCCACCAGGTGATTAATGGATTCCAGAGAAACTCACCCATACGCAGGGTTGAATCATAACTTTTCCGATCACGTTCATAGCTATTGGGTGTAATCCACCAAGCGAAAATCAGCAGTGCAATCGCAATGAGAATGATCAGTGGCTGTTGTTGTTTTGCAAAAAAATAGTAAATCATATAAATGCCAGAATAAAAACTTAAGCAGGCGAGTAATGCTGAAAAGGAAATATTCATTCTCATTATCCAGTTTTATTGTTTTTAGTAGTGATCTTATATTCAATAAAAAAGAAAAAGCAGATTACTCTGCTTGTTCCTGACTTTCAGTTTCTGCTGGTCTTTCAAGTAGCCGCGTTACCAGTAATTGGTCAATTTTAAAATGATCGACATCCACCACTTCAAATTTATAAGCACCAAATATCACTGCATCTGCAGGGCGTGGAATCTTGCGCAATTTATACATCATGAAACCGGCGATGGTTTCATAGTTTTCATCATCCGGCATTTCATCAATTTCAAGCGCATGCTTGATGTCTTCAATTGGTGTGCTGCCATCAATCAGCCATGAATTATTGTCACGTTTGATGATTTGCTGATCCTCTTCAATCGTCGTCACCCAGTCGCCCATCACGGTAATCATAATGTCGGATAGGGTGATCACACCGACCACTAGCGCATATTCGTTAATAACAACCGCGAATTTTTCCTTGGTTGAACGGAAGCGATCCAGTAATTCAGATAAAGTTAAAGTATCTGGAATGGTCAATACACTACGAATGGTATTTTCATTCAGTTGAAGTAAAGACTGATTGTTCAGAATGCGGACTAAAATATCCTTGGCATCAATATAGCCAATCACATCATCAATATTTTCACTACAAACCACAAATTTGGAATAAGGATATTCTGCCAGTTTTTGGCGAATACTGGCTTCAGACTCTTTTAAGGTAAAGAACACCACGTTTTCACGTGTGGTCATACTTGAAGGTACATTGCGTTCTTCAAGTTCAAATACATTTTCAATGAAATGGTGTTCTTGTTTTTGTAGTACGCCAGCTTGTGCACCCGCATCCATCACTGCAGAAATATCAGCAAAGGTAATATTGTCATCACGGATGGTATTAATTTTAAACAAGCGGAACAGCAAATTCGCGATGGCATTGATGCCCCAGGCCAATGGCTTGCAAATTTTGATGAAAACTTGAATCGGGTTAATCACAGAAACTGCAATTTTTTCTGGTGCAATCATGGCCATGCGTTTTGGCATCAAGTCTGCAAAAAGAATAAACAGCGAAGTAACTAAGCTAAAGGAGAGGATAAAGCCAATGTTTTCAGTCCATGGACCTTGATAAATGCGATTTACAAAATTTACGATATAGGGGCGAAATGCTGCTTCACCCAAGATACCACCGAGAATGGCAACCGCGTTTAAGCCAATTTGCGAAGCCGCAAAGAAATCAGCGGATTGTTCTTGCAAGTCTAAAACTTTTTGGGCGCGTTCCTCGCCAGCTTCTGCAAGAATTTTAAGTTTGACCTTACGTGCACCGGCAAGGGCAATCTCGGTTAAAGAGAGAAAACCGGCTCCGGCAATCAGTATCGCGATGATGAGGATATTCTGGAAAAGGCTCACGAATCCACCTGTAGATCATCATTATTATGGAGTATTTTTAACACAAAAAGACTAGAGGTAGTAAGGAAATTACTACCTTGATTAGCACAGTATAATCTTAAAAAAGAAGAATTTAAGAATTTTTACGATTAATAGTGAGAAAATTGTGAGTTATTCATTAGAAATTCACGATTTTCTTCTTCAATCATTTGACGGGCTACATACAGAATCAGCTGACGTAACCAGCGGTGTGCAGGATGATGATGCAATAACGGGCACCATGCCATTTTCAATTCAAATTCTGGAATATAAAATGGTGGGTCTTTAATCAGCAGGTTTGGATTGTTGGATTGTAGTTTTGCAATACGACTTGGCAGCGTTGCAATCAAATCAACATTGGATGCCAAAAGCGCAGGCATTTGATAATGACGGGTAAAAACAGAAATCTTACGTTTTTGACCAATACGTTCTAAAGCTTGATCAATCCAGCCAAGACCGGCCTGTTTATCAGGATTGACACCAAAGCCAACACCCATACCGGTTTTAGACACCCAGATATGTTGTGCATCTAAATAGCTTTTAAGATTTAAGTTTGCGCTAGCAGGGTGTTTGTTGTTGAGCAAACACGAAAAACTGTCACGCCAAACCAAGACCTGATGGAAACTTTGTGGAATTTCATTGAATCGGTTAATGGCTAAATCAACTTTACCCTGTTCCATATCACGGTAAGACACGTCACTTGGGGTTAAAAAGTCGAGAACGACATTCGGAGCTTCTGAACGCAATGCTTTAACCAGACGAGGGACTAAAGTCGCTTCGGCATAGTCAGAGGTCATGATGCGGAAAACGCGATTCGAGGTATAAGGGCGGAATTCTGTACGAGGTTCCAAAATCATCGACAAGTCAGAAAGCGCATCACGAATACGAGGTTGTAATTCTAAAGCACGTTCTGTCGGTGTCATGCCTTCAGAAGAACGGATTAAAAGCGGATCATTAAATAAATTACGTAGACGACGTAAAATATTACTCATAGCGGGTTGGGTAACACCCAATTGTTCTGCTGCGCGGGTAACATTTTTTTCACGTAAAAGAACATCAAGGTAAATTAATAGATTGAGATCGACCCGCTCCAGATTCATATAAAAAATACCCATAATAAAACCATGAAATTATGTCAATTATGCCATAAGCAGTAAGGCTTGTGTAGGAAATATGATGAAAAAAAAGCCGGCCTAAAAGGGGTTTTGTTACGATATTGGCTATTCTTATAAGCTGTGAATTCTCGGTGATTATCAATTGAGTTTTAAGCAGATTGAAATATGAGTTTGATGATTTGTATCTCTGCAATACTGAATTTAAAAGCTCGAATTGCGGCTCATGCAATTGCATCAAATTGACAGGTTTTAATTGGATTGAATTTCCTTAAATAGAATGGGATTTTAAATGAAAATTTGTATTTCATAAATTTATCGGGGAAAAGCAGATCGGTCTTTTTACAGCGAAGGTTTTGAATGCAGAAAAAGATAAGGGCACTTTATTTGATGAAATAAAATGCAATTATATTTTTAAAATAATGACGATAAAATAAGAGAGATGAGATAAAAACGAGAATACTGCTCTTTTTTATTAAACCCTATACTTAGGTCTAATGAAGAATAAAACAGCATATTGATTATTTGTTATACAAAAAAAGACTTTTTCTATTTTAAATATAATTTTAAAAATTAGTAACTTATAGAATTTAGTGACAATTATAATTAGACTTTAATCTACATATTTTTTAAATAAATACTGAAGATTCTTGCAGACTATTGGATTAATTATTTGACTGCATCTAAGCTGTGTCCATAGCAACGAAGCGCTCTAAATCTGAACAAATCAATATCTTGCAGATTTAGTCCTTTGATTGATGAAATCCTAAAATTATACACAGGAAAATATCATGACTACATACCAAACAGCGGTAGATGCAATCCGTGAATTAAAAGCAAAATTCGGAAGCACATGGCGCGATATCAGCCCAGAAGATGCTGCGCGTATGCAAATGCAAAACCAATTCAAAACTGGTCTTGATATTGCTAAATATACAGCTGCTATTATGCGTCGTGATATGGCTGAATATGATGCTGATTCTAGCAAATACACTCAATCTTTGGGTTGCTGGCACGGTTTCATCGCACAACAAAAAATGATTGCGAACAAAAAATATTTCGGTACTACTGATAAACGCTACATCTACTTATCTGGTTGGATGGTTGCTGCACTTCGTTCAGAATTCGGTCCACTTCCTGACCAGTCTATGCACGAAAAAACTTCAGTACCTGCTTTGATTGCTGAAATCTACACTTTCCTTCGTCAAGCAGATGCAAAAGAATTAAACGACTTGTTCCGTGCGCTTAAAAAAGCAAACGAAGCGGGCGATACAGCTAAAGCTGCTGAAATCACTGCTCAAATCGATGGTTTCCAAACTCATGTTGTTCCAATTATTGCGGACATCGATGCTGGTTTCGGTAACGAAGAAGCGACTTACTTACTTGCTAAAAAAATGATCGAAGCGGGTGCTTGTGCACTTCAAATCGAAAACCAAGTATCTGATGCTAAACAATGTGGTCACCAAGCTGGTAAAGTAACAGTTCCACACGAAGACTTCATCGCTAAGATTCATGCACTTCGTTATGCATTCTTGGAAATGGGTCTTGATGACGGTATCATCGTTGCGCGTACTGACTCTGAAGGCGCTGACTTGACTCAAAAAATCCCAGTGGTTAAAGAGCCAGGCGACATCGCTTCTCAGTACATCAGCTACTTAGAAACTTCTGAAATTGATATTTCTGAAGCGCAAGAAGACGAAATCCTAATCAAACGTAACGGCAAATTACACCGTCCTAAACGTTTACCTTCTGGCCTTTACCAGTTCCGTGCTGACACTCAAATTGATCGTGTTGTACTTGACTGTGTATCTAGCCTTCAAAACGGTGCTGACTTACTTTGGATTGAAACTGCGACTCCAAACGTTGACGAAATCGCTCACATGGTTAACCGTGTACGTGAAACAGTTCCAAATGCTAAGCTTGTTTACAATAACAGCCCATCATTCAACTGGACTTTAAACTTCCGTCAACAAACTTATGACCGTTATGTTGCTGAAGGTAAAGACGTTTCTGCTTACGACCGTGCTAAGTTAATGAGCGCTGAGTATGACGAAACTGAATTGGCTGCTGACGCTGACGAAAAAGTTCGTACATTCCAAGCGGATGCTTCTCGTGAAGCGGGTGTGTTCCATCACTTGATCACACTTCCGACTTACCACACTGCAGCTCTTTCTACTCATGAGCTTGCTAAAGGTTACTTCGGTGAAGAAGGTATGCTTGCTTATGTTGCTGGCGTACAACGTAAAGAAATCCGCGGTTCAATCGCATGTGTTAAACACCAAGCAATGGCTGGTTCTGACATCGGTGATGATCACAAAGAAATCTTCGCTGGTGATAACGCGCTTAAAGCTGGTGATGACTCTAAAAACACAATGAACCAATTCGGTGGTTAATCCTCCCGAGTGATTCAAAAAAAACCCTGCGAAAGTAGGGTTTTTTTATTGCTTTTAATTGAAGGAAAAGCAGTAGGATTTTTATTTTTGTATCATTCAATTATGGAATTAAAATAATCAGCCATGTAAAGAAAATAATCGCCAGTGCAACAAATTGTGCAGCACTGCCCATATCTTTGGCATTTTTTGAAAGCTCATGTCTTTCCAAAGAAATACGGTCTACTACAGCTTCAATCGCTGAATTAAATAATTCAACAATCAGTGCCAATAAACACACAGCAATCATCACTGCTTGTTCTGCGCGTGATACATTCAGAAAAAAACTGATGGGAATCAGAATCAAATTTAAAAATAAAATTTGTCGAAAGGCGGCTTCATTGATAAATGCAGTTTTAAAACCTGCAATGGAATAATGAGTGGCATTAATCACACGCTTAAAACCGGTTTTGCCTTTGTATGGAGAAGATTGATTCATGGCTTAATTTTTTTTGCTAAATTTTAGGCAAGATAGATCATAAGGCTTAAATATGGCTTAATTCTAAAAAACTGGAAAGTTATATTTTTATATTACAAAAAATGAAGCATAAAAAGATTTAACAATGACAGAACGATGATTGGTGATACTTTTTAATTAGCATGGATATTAAAAAATTCCGATATTGAGCTTGTAGGTAGAAATAAGGGGGTTGCTGAATTTTAGTTAAATAAAATTGCCCTATTCCAAGCCCAGTCTTTTCTTTTTAATGAAATTACTTTGTAAAATAATCTATTCACAGTCTAATGGTAAAGATGAAGCATACGCTTAGCGGTTGATTAAGCGGTATATCTTCATAGTTTCCCCTTATTTATGGAGAAAAATAAGATTTCATATCCATGATATTGTGTTTTTAACTTTTAGTTACTGTATAGCAGCTTTAATTTGCTATTTTAGAACCAGTTTTTATTGCCCAGTTCTACCACCTACTTATACTGCGATTACGTCATATGCTGTCGAAATATTTTATTCAACGACCTATTTTTGCTGGTGTATTGGCCATTGTTGTCATGGCACTGGGACTTTTTGCAGTCATTAATTTACCGGTAGAGCGTTATCCAGATATTGCTCCACCCAGAATTGCGATTAGCGCCACTTATTCTGGTGCGGATGCCGAGACCGTTGAAGAAAGTGTCACCCAAATTTTAGAACAGCAAATTAAAGGCTTGGACCATTTACTTTATTTTAGTTCCAGCAGTGACTCTACCGGTCGTAGCCGGATTAATATCAGCTTTGAAAATGGCACCGACCCGGATACTGCCCAAGTTCAAGTACAAAATGCCATCAATAGCGTCGTGAGCCGATTACCTGAAGATGTACAGCGCCAAGGGGTGAATGTATTCAAATCTCTGGGTGATACTCACATGGTGATTGGGCTATATGATGAAACCAGAAAAAGCAGCAATATTGAATTATCCGATTATTTGTTAAGTTATTTAGAGGCGGAAATTGCCCGTGTAGATGGTGTGGGTGAAGTTGATGTATTTGGTTCGCAGTTTGCCATGCGAATCTGGCTGGATCCAAATAAACTCAAACAATACAAGTTAATTCCCAGCGATATTCAGAAAGCCGTAGAAGCACAAAATACCCAGGTTGCAGCGGGTGGAGTTGGCGAGTTACCGGTATTAGAAGAACAATACTTAAATGCCAAAGTCACATCAGGCACACGTTTAAAAACGGTTGATGAATTTAACAATATTATTCTCAAGTCTAGCCAATCCGGCGAATATGTCTATTTAAAGGATGTTGCCCGTGTAGAAATTGGGGCGGAGAATTACCAATCCTATAATACGACCAATGGCTATCCATCAGCCGGTATGGCAGTTTCCCTGGCATCCGGTGCCAATGCCATTCAAACCTCAAAACTGATTAATGAAACGGTCGAGCATATTTCCAAAACATTGCCCAAAGGTTATAAGCTGGTCTATCCAAATGACAACACACCTTTTGTTCAGCAATCGATTCATGAGGTGGTAAAAACCTTATTTGAAGCCATTTTGCTGGTGATTGTGGTGATGTTTATTTTCCTGCAAAACTGGCGTGCGACCCTTATTCCTGCGATTACTGTACCGGTGGTGATTCTGGGTACTATGGCAGTGTTATATGTGCTGGGTTTGAGTATCAATACCTTAACCCTGTTTGCCTTGGTGCTTGCAATTGGTCTGCTGGTGGATGATGCGATTGTAGTAGTCGAAAACGTTGAACGGCTGATGCATGAACAAGGTTTAAACGCCAAGCAGGCATCGATCCAGTCCATGCAAGAAATCAGTGGCGCATTGATCGGGATTACCCTGGTGCTGACTGCAGTATTTATTCCCATGGCATTTTTTGGTGGTTCTGCAGGGGTGATTTACCGTCAGTTCTCCATGACTTTAGTTACGGCGATGACTATCTCTCTGGCAGTTGCTTTAATTCTGACTCCTGCATTGTGTGCATTGGTGTTAAAACCGATAGAAAAACCTTATGGCTGGGCAAATCGGTTTAACAATGTGCTTAATCAGGTAAAAAGAAAATATCTTAAACTGTCTTCTTTCACCATTCAAAACCGCCTGATTACTTTGGTCGTGGCTTTGGCTTTAGTCAGTGTTTTTGCCTTGTTTTACCGTGCATTGCCCACCAGCTATTTACCCAATGAAGATCAGGGTTCACTCAGCCTGCAAGTGACTTTACAAGACAATGCCCCGATGACCAAAACCATTGAAATGGGGGAAACGGTTCGTCGTTATTTTCTGGAAAATGAAAAAGACAATGTGGATTTGGTGATGCTGCGTTATGGTCGAAACCGTACCGGAACTGGGCAGCATTTGGCACAGGGTTTTATTAAATTAAAACCCTGGGATGAACGTTCTGGCAAAGAAAATACTGCCGATGCTATCAAGGAGCGTGCGACCCAGTTTTTCCGTAAAAACCAGAATGCACGCATAACTGTTTCTATGCCACCGGTGGTCAATGGTCTGGGGGATACCAGTGGCTTAAACCTTTGGGTTCGCGATATTGATGGTCAGGGGCGCAAAGTTTTAACGCAAAAATTTAACCAGCTTAAAGAAGATTCGAAACAGTATTCATCATTTGAAAACATGGATAAACGAACCGCACCTGAAAAAGCCAATCTTAAAGTGACGATTGATCAAAGAGCTGCAATGGCTTCAGGTTTAACTCCAACTGATATTAACAGTACGCTGTCCGCAGCTTTGGGGGGCAAGTACATTAATGACTTTATTGATCGAGGACGGATTAAAAGAGTCATTATGCAAAGTGATGCGGCTTATCGTGCTAAACCGGAAGATTTGCAATATTGGTCGGTCAGAAATAGCAATAATGAAATGGTGCCATTCACCAATTTTTCTCAAGTTCAGTGGTCGGGTGCACCGGAAATTGTCAACAGGTTTAATGGTTATACTGCCATCGAACTAGAAGCCGAAAAAAGCTCCAAGGCAAGTTCTGGGGAAGCGATGCAGGATATTGATCAGCTGGTCAGCAAAGTTTCCGGAATTGATTTAGCCTGGAGCGGTGTGTCTTTCGAAGAACGGAAATCAAGTAATCAGGCACTATTGCTTTATCTGATTTCAATTGGCTTCATTTTCCTGTGTTTGGCGGCTTTATATGAAAGCTGGTCGATTCCTACTGCTGTATTGAGTGCCATTCCTTTGGGTGTTGGTGGCAATATCCTGTTCAGTTATTTTGCTGGATTTCCTAACGATATCTATTTCCAGATTGCGTTACTGACTACCATTGGCTTGTCATGTAAAAATGCCATTTTAATCGTGGAGTTTGCCTCACTTGCCCAGACGCAAGGACGCAGTGTGATTGAAGCGGCTTTGGAAGGGGCGAGTCTGCGTTTACGCCCGATTCTAATGACTTCATTGGCTTTTGGTGCAGGTGTGATTCCATTGGTATTTGCCTTTGGTGCGGGAGCGGTCAGTCGTCAAGAAATTGGAGTGAGTGTCTTAGGTGGGGTAATTTTTGCCACGATCTTGGTACTGATTTTTATTCCATTTATGTATGTCCTGATCCGGACTGTCTTTAAGGGCAAAGCTCAACCGGAATCTTGAGTAATCACGATTATCTCATAGGCATTCTCAGGATGCCTATCGAGTAATTAATTGATCGCTGCATTTTATGAGCCAAAAAATGTGCTCACTATAAATCTTGATTTGTTCTGGCAGAGCATTGAACTGCTTTATTAATCATATCGATACACAGCATGCAGAAAAGATATGGTGTAATCTCAAGTATTTAGATAATGCTTTCCTTGGAATTGAGGCCTATGTCAGAGCAACAACAAAAAAAACTCAGCCAGCAAGAGGTGGTGCGTCTAGAGCGGGATTTAGCCAAGTTTGCCAATATGATGGACTCGGTGGTGCGTATTCCGTTTACCAAGCAAGGGGTCGGGGCAGATGCCGCATTAAGTACCATTCCTGTCGCAGGTGATGTCGCAGGTTTTGTATTGACCTGCTACGCGATTTATAAAGCCAGGCAAATAGGGGTGCCACAAAGCAAACTCAATTCGGTGATGAAATTGGCCATGGTAGATGCTGTGGTCGGTTTTATTCCTGTGCTGGGAACCGTGTTTGATATTTTTATTCGTCCAAGCCGTAAAGCCTTAACCATTGTGCATGAGCATATTCGAGAGGAATATCAGATTCACAGTGATTCACATGTGGTGCATCCATTTTTGCATGAAAGCCTGGAGCATAAACAACAGAGCTCAGCCTTTTGGCGAAATCCTGTGGTGGCTTGGCTGTGGTTACATATTCCTGATCTTTTAGGGGGAATCGTTTTGGTGCTGATGCTGATTGCGATGTGGTTAGGTTTGAGCTGGTTATGGCAATGGTTTCAAGGATTGAGTGCTTTTTGATTTTGCTCGATAAGATTTAGGGATAAGAACCATGGATTATATTGCTGCGAATTTACCCGCGATCAATTTTGACGCGACATGTGATTTTTATCGCATGCTTGGTTTTCAATCTACCTATCAATCTAATGAATGGATGATTCTGCATCGTGGTAGTTTAACTCTGGAATTTTTTCATCATCCAGCGCTCGATCTTAAAAGCTCTTGGCATAGTGCGTGTATTCGGGTTGAGGATTTGCCAGCACTTTATCAAGCATGGCAGGGTTTAAATTGGGCGGCATTTTCACAAGCTCGAATCACGGATATAGAACATTTGGCTGAAATAGAGATGTTCTGTGTCATTGATATCAACGGCAGCTTATTACGTTGCATTCAACAACATTAAAAAAAGCCTCCATTTCGGAGGCTCTTTTTATATCAATTTAATCAACCAGTATTTTTAATCAAACCATATTATGGGCAGTTTAACTGATGTAATGCAGCCACACGTTGTTCAATCGTTGGGTGAGTTTGGAACAAAGCCGCTAAGCTGAAACCTTGTTCTTTACCTTCCGCAATTGCAAACGCTTTCATTTCTTTTGGCATTTGATCAGGCAGTTCTGATTCTGCCTGTAAACGTAACAATGCTGAAATCATGGCTTGTTTACCAGCTAAACGTGCACCAGCTTCATCGGCACGGTATTCACGGTGACGTGAGAACCACATCACGATAGAAGATGCCAAAATACCAAACACGATATCCAGTACGATAGTAATACCGAAGTAAGCCAGTCCCGGTGCTTCGCCATCTTCACGACCAAACACGTTACGGTCAATAAAATCACCGACCACACGTGCAAAGAACATGACGAATGCATTGACGACACCTTGAATCAGAGCCAGGGTCACCATATCACCATTGGCAACGTGACCAATTTCATGCGCAAGTACCGCACGAAGTTCGTCTTTGTTCATTCGTTCGAGTAAACCCGTTGAAACGGCTACTAAAGCGTCGTTTTTGTTCCAACCTGTTGCAAAAGCATTGGACTGGTAAGAAGGGAAGATGCCCACTTCTGGCATATTGATACCAGCGCGTTGCGATAATTGCGCAACTTCTTGTAATAACCATGCTTCTGCTTGATTACGAGGCGCATTGGGATCAATAAGCTCTGTCCCAGTGGTTTTTTTCGCCATCCATTTTGACATGAACAGGGAAATGATAGAACCAACCATACCAAAGACAAAACAGATGACCAATAGGTTGCCTAGATTTAAGCCACCCGCGCCATGGTAACTACCGACACCGAAGAGTGACAAAATAATGCCAGCTACAACCAGTACCGCGAGGTTGGTAAGCAAGAACAAACCAATCCGCATCATTGAGAGAATCCTCTTATAATAAAAAAATAATCTGATTTATGAATCAAAAATCATCTACTAAATATGAGGTGTAAGTCTTAAAAATTCAAGAAGAAAAATAAGTAATTCTGTTAGAGGATACAGATTTCAAAAAATGACTTTGTTAGTCGGTAATTGAAATTTTGGCAGACGCCGTAGCATGTGCCGTGGCATAAGAACCTATAGGGGCATCGGTAAAACGACCATCAGAAGCCATGATGATTTGACGTTGCGCACTGTAATGAGATGTAGAATTTGATGAAGATGATTCATTAGAACTCGATTGCGCGATAATTTTTCCATGTTCAGCGTGATGGTCATTGCTTGAACTTGTACTGGTCGCAATTCCATTTGAGTATAAGTTGCTATAACGACTGCTGACCCGTCTTACATAATCCTGCGTTTCTTTAAATGGGGGAATACCGCCATATTTTGCCACATTACCTTCACCGGCATTATAGCCGGCTAAAACCAGCGAGGTGTTACCGTTAAAACGCTTCATCAGCCAAGACAAATATTTTGCTCCAGCCATAATATTCTGCTGGGGATCGAATGCATTGGAAACATTAAAGCGTCGTGCCGTTGCAGGCATCAGTTGCATCAGTCCTTGTGCACCGACAGGTGAACGTGCATTCACATTAAACCCAGATTCAGTATGCATGACTGCTTTAATTAAGCCTTCAGAAATACCGTGTTGTGACGCCGCTTGTTTAATAATAGGGTCAAAGGCATTTTTATTGCGACTATAGCTTGGAAGCACCGAGGCTTCAGACGAACCCCAGTTACTATAACTATGGATATTACTGTCCGGATAATACGTCTTTTTTTCCACTTTTAAATGATTATAGCGACCCTTTTTGTTAGTGAGTAGGGTCGTGCCATTCGATTCTTTTAACTGGTAGATGGTTTGACCGGCATAACTGGTCGATGCAACAGAACCAACTGTCACACACCCCAAAAAATAAAGTCCCATGCTTACAATGTTATTTTTCATTTTTTTATATAGAAAAAAATCTGCTCCAGACAGTTCAACAGGAGTTTAACAAAAAAACACACAATTAAAAGCGTTCTGAAACTTATTTCTCTGCAAGTTTGTAAAAAGCAAGGGCTAATTGCAGAGATAGTAATCAAAAAATATTTTAATTTTTTTTAATCAGGATAACTTGACACTATTAAGCTATTGATTTTTATTGAAAATAAAATTGATCAAAAAATGATCAATTTAAATAGAAGCCTTAAACAATAGGTCAGACACCTTGTCAAGCCTTTTGAAATCCACAAAGTTATCCACAGGTTTTGTGGACAACTGTGGAAAAGTACAATTGGTAAGCATTGTGGCTAAAATTTGAACTGCACCGTCCAAAATAACATGTGGTTGATTACGTGAAAATGACAACAATAATCAATTTTCAGAAATTACATTCTTTTGGTGCGATGTGAGGCTGAATCGGATAAAATTGCGCGGTATTTTTATTTATGGGTAAATCTCGTCTATGTACTCGCCAGTTGAGTCCGAACAAGGATTTAATTTCAAACCAGAACTGCCAACAAGTTCGGCATATTACCGTTTGTTGAAAAAGCTTCGCCGCCAAGTCGGTCATGCCATTCGTGATTTTAAAATGCTCGAAGAAGGTGACAAGGTGATGGTATGTATTTCTGGTGGTAAAGACAGTTATACCTTGCTCGACATTATGTTGCAGTTTAAACGCATTGCACCCATAAACTTTGATGTCGTTGCGGTTAACCTAGACCAAAAGCAGCCGGGTTTCCCTGAAGATGTCTTGCCACGTTATTTAGAAGAAAATAACATTCCATATTACATTCTGGAAAAAGACACCTACAGCATTACCAAAAAATTGACCCCTGAAGGTAAAACGTATTGTGCAGTGTGCTCACGTTTACGTCGTGGTTCGTTATATGGTTTTGCCCAGGAAATTGGCGCGACCAAAGTGGCTTTGGGTCATCACCGTGATGATATTATGGCAACTTTCTTCCTAAACTTGTTCCATGGCGGCAGCTTGAAAGCCATGCCACCAAAACTCTTGTCATCAGACAAGAAAAATATCCTGATTCGTCCACTGGCTTATGTGGAAGAAAAAGATATCGTCAAGTATGCAGAAATGCGTCAGTTCCCAATTATTCCGTGTAACTTATGTGGTTCACAGGAAAATTTACAGCGCGCGATGATCAACAATATGTTGCGTGAATGGGATGCTCAATATCCAAAGCGTTTACATAGTATTTTTGGTGCCATGCAAAACGTATCACCTTCACAATTGGCCGATCGTGAACTGTTTGACTTTGAAGCTTTAGATGAACAACGTGAAATTGATTTCACCAGTAGCTGTTCAACAGAAGATGAATCACAAAGCAAGCGCATCAATATGGTGAATTTAGGCTTTGCTGCTGAATAATGGTTGCGGTAGACACCAGTTTTAGGATTGGTGTCTATTTTATGTATCTGATTTAGTTAAATAATGTATTGAAAATATAAAAATTGAACGTATCGTGCAAAAAACTTTAAGCAGAAAACAATTTTACATGCTATAACAAGCGTCAAGCATAAATAGCTTCACAAAGATGTTGTCTGGATAGGCGACACAAATGAACTAATAAATTGAGGAAAGATCATGCCTACCTTTTTAACTGATGATTGGTTTTCAAATGTAGAGAACTTAACTGCTCAAGCTGGTGACTTAAACTTGCCACCTGCACTTGCAAATTTAGCAATCAACTTAGTGGTTACAGATTCACAAGGCAATACAGAATTGTCTTTGGATGGTGGTGCAATTAAAAAAGGTCTATCTCCAAATGCTAAAACTACTTTGAACATGGATGGTGAAACCCTTCGCAAAGTGTTCCTTGAATTTGATATGGCTGCTGCTATGCAAGCATTCATGACAGGCAAAATTAAAGTTCAAGGCGATATGTCACAATTGATGGCTTTACAAACTGCTAAGCCAAGCCAAGAACAAAAAGATTTATTTAAGAAAGTGCTTGAGCAAACCACTTAAGAACTTTTAAGCATAAAAAAGCTTACCCAAGGGTAAGCTTTTTTTATATTTAGAAGATATTAAATATTCACTAACTGTGTCGTTTTAATATGTTCTAAATAAGAGCGGATACGAGTTACATACTGTACCGCTTGACGATAACGACCATTGCTGGCTTTGTTACGATCTAAATAACTATATAGATTGACCCAATTATTTGGATTTTTACCCTGTGCACGAATGCGATTTTGAATCTGATTAACGGCACCTGGTCCCATATTGTAAGCAACAAGTGCATACCAGTTACGATCAGGATAAGGAACATCTGTAAAACGACTTAACATCTGGTCGTAATATTTCGCCCCACCTTCAATACTTTGAGCAGGATCCGTTCGGTTACTCACACCCATAGCTTTTGCGGTACTGTTGGTCAGCATCATTAAACCACGAACACCGGTAGGCGATACAGAATTGGGTTTTAAATACGATTCCTGATAACCAATTGCTGCTAATAGGTGCCAATCTAAATCATATTTTGCAGCTGTATTTTTAAAGCTGGCTTTATAAATAGGCATCCGTTGATTTAAATCACGCTGAATGCTATCCCATGATTCTTCTTGAACCGCATTCTGGTTGTAGAATGAAGCCAATTGACGAATCGAACCAGACTGTTTGCCCTGACAGACAAAACCACTTGCAGTTTGTGTGAGTGGATCATCTGCATGTTTAAATACCCAATTCAGCTTTGTATTTAAGCCATTTTGTTGCAAGCTGCCGATATCACCACAGGTTGCTGAAAAAGAAGTCAGACGCTTCTGTTCAATAGAACTAACATCTGCTGTCGTCATGGCAAAGTTGGCCTTACCTTGCGATACCCATTTGAGTGCTGTCGCGTTATCAGGCACAGTTTTAAACACCAGTTTGACGTTTAAGCTGTTGGCATAGTTACGCGCGAGGTCATAACCAAACCCATGTAGATGCGCGCCATCTTTAAATACTGTGGTCGAATTTTCCACTGAAACGACGGTGAGTTGCTTGCCGTTGACTACAGAATCGTATTGGTACGATTTACTTGCATTAATACTATGAAATGGAATTAACAGGGTACTGAACGCAAGAATTTTTAATGAGAGAGAAGATTTTAAAGAGTTAAGGCAAAGCCTCACCCCAGAAGTTGAACTACTGTGCATGTTGTCTCCGCTACAAGTAATTTATGCCCTATAAAGCAAAGGCGAACATGCCTCAAGCTTTTTCAAGTTTGATAAATTCAATAAGGGTTGGGCAGTCATGACGTCATTCAAAATGACATTAGATTAAAAGGAGAATAATGTAGAATTTCTACATAGATTAAAAAGTAAGCGATTTAAAAACATGCGCGAATAATAAGGGTGAAAAATAAACTTGTCAAATTTTGTACTAAACTTTTTAGAGATATGTAACATAAAGAGTTAATTTAATTGAAGAATTAATTTTATAAACTTTAGTTGTGTGTAAATAGCGGATAAAATAGGCCACTCTTGTAAGCAAATTGTAAGCATAACATCAAAAAATACTATGAAATCTAACTTAATTACACGTTCTGGACATGACAAACTGGTCGCAGAATTACAGCATTTGTGGCATAAAGAACGTCCAGAAATCACCCAAAAAGTGAACTGGGCGGCGAGTCTCGGCGATAGGTCGGAAAATGCTGATTACCAGTACAACAAGCAAATTTTACGTAAGATTGACCGTCGTGTTCGTTACTTGGGCAAGCGTTTAGAAGAGCTTAAAATTATTGATTTTTCGCCTGAGCAAGAGGGCAAAGTGTATTTTGGTGCCTGGGTGGATATTGAGAATGATGAAGGTGAGCAAAAAACCTTACGTATTGTCGGCGTAGATGAAATTTATGATCACCATCCACAGCATATTTCAATTGATTCACCTATGGCACGCGCTTTACTTGGAAAACAAGTCGATGATGAAGTTGAGGTACTGACACCATTAGGCAAGAAACAGTGGTATATCAATCAAATTCGTTATGAAAAGCCTGAAAATTCAGCAAATTAATGCATTTTGATTTTATTTTAATCACTCGGTAAGAAAAAAGCATAAAAGTGTTTGCCAAGATGGGTTTTTATTTATATCATAGCCGCCATTGGAAGCGTGGCAGAGCGGTTTAATGCACCGGTCTTGAAAACCGACGAGGGTGTGAGTCCTCCGTGAGTTCGAATCTCACCGCTTCCGCCAAATTCAAAACCCCGATCATTGATCGGGGTTTTTTATTGCCTAAAATTTTTATTCATAAAAAAACTAAAATATAAATAAAGAAGAAAATTAGATAAATTTGTGCATATCCAGTGGATACAAATGACTTAAAAGATTGAATGTAAAAGTCTTTAAGCGGGTACTTATTGAGAGTGGATTATTAAGATTTGCGAATGTTGCGGAAGGGAGGATTGTTTCACGCAGTGCAAATACATATTTTATTATGATTAAAAGCAAACACTGAAGAATCCTGCTATCAATTCATCATAGATATCTCAGCTGAACTAAAAAAGCATAGAGATGAGTCGTTTTATTCTTCTATATTTCTATCATTTTGAGTGGATGAAAGCAGCAATTCTTGTTGAATCCAATCGATAAATTTTTGGATCAGCGGAGAGGATTCTTGACTAGAATGTACTAAATAATAAGAACGGCTTCCTTCCAGTTTTTTACTTGATGCAATAACTAATTCTTTGTTGTGTAATTCTGGGTTAATCAGTATTTGTGGAATGAGTGCCATGCCCATCGATTGCTTGGCTGCAACCGCCAACATGGAGAACAGTTCATGTCGATGACCATCATAAGATTTTGGATGAAATATTTGATGTGTTTTAAACCATTCATGCCAAATGGTCGGGCGGGTGGTTTGTTGTAACAGTGGAAGTTGGATGAGCTGTTCAGGACTTAAATCATAACTATATTCATTAATCATTTGTGCATCTGGAAAATTTTTTAAAATAAGCTGAGGGGAGCAAACAGCAATCAGGTCTTCTTTCATTAGGTAATGGGTTTGTACACCTGGCCAGTGTGCAATTTGTTGTGGTGTTCCGGCATATATGGCGGCATCAAATATCGTTTCATTAAAGAGAAAGGGTTTGGTGCTGGTTTCCAAATGCACGGTAATTTCAGGATAAATTTCATTAAAGCGGTGCAATTTGGGGAGCAGCCAGCAGGTTGCAAAAGTAGGCACCACGCCTAATTTTAGAGTTCCCCCTAGACCTTTGTGCGCCATAATATCTAAAGTGCTTTGCTCCAGACCCAATAAATAGGGTTTGATCAGGCTGTAATACTGCTGTCCTGCAAGGGTGAGTTCGACCCCATGCCGGGTACGGGTGAACAATTCAAGTTTAAGAAATTCTTCGAGTTGCTGAATTTGCCGCGACACCGCACTTTGGGTAATACACAGTTCTTGTGAGGCATGCGTATAACTGGCATGTTTAGCCGCAGATTCAAAACACAATAAACTTTGTAAAGATGGGATGTGACGACGCATAGATAAATCCTTTTATCTGAACCAGATATTTTAAAATGGCATATGAAGATGCGAAACCTATTCAACTTTAGTCTAAAAAACAAACAATGCCTGATAAATACAGTCGCTAAATCCATTGTTATCTATCTGGTTAAAATAAGATATGCGTAAATGGTATATCTGCATGCAAATTTATCGTTTGAAAGAATCATTTTTCCGCCATAGCATCGAGTCAGATAAATAGAACATGATATCGAGCAGAGGAAGCGATGAATCAAATGATCAATATGAAAAAAACAGCAAAAGTTCAATTTAACTGGCAAGACCCGTTTTTAATCGAACAGCAATTAACTGAAGAAGAGCGCATGATTCGCGATTCTGCACATGCCTATTGCCAGGACAAATTGTTGCCTCGTGTACTTGAACAGTTCCGTCATGAACAGACCGATGCTTCCATCTTTCGTGAGATGGGCGAGTTGGGTCTGCTTGGCCCTACGATTCCTGAACAATACGGCGGTGCAGGTTTAAATTATGTCAGCTATGGTCTGGTAGCGCGTGAAATTGAATATGTCGATTCAGGTTACCGTTCCATGGCCAGCGTACAAAGCTCGCTGGTGATGGTGCCAATCAATGAATTTGGTTCTGAAGAACAGAAACAGAAATACTTGCCTAAACTTGCAACGGGTGAATACATTGGTTGCTTCGGCTTGACCGAACCGGATCATGGTTCCGATCCAGGCAGCATGATTAGCCGGGCCAAAAAGGTAGAGGGTGGTTATCGTTTATCTGGTGCGAAAATGTGGATTACCAACAGCCCGATTGCCGATGTCTTTGTGGTTTGGGCCAAAGAAGTATCGGAAGAAGGTAATGTCGGGGAGATCCGCGGCTTTATTCTGGAAAAGGGCTGGGAAGGGCTTTCAGCCCCTGCGATTCACGGCAAGGTCGGTTTGCGTGCCTCGATTACCGGTGAAATCGTGATGGATAATGTCTTTGTTCCAGAAGAAAATGCTTTCCCGGAAATTCGCGGCTTACGTGGTCCGTTTACCTGCCTGAACAGTGCACGTTACGGCATCGCTTGGGGTGCAATGGGAGCCGCAGAGTTCTGCTGGCATACCGCACATCAATACACCATGGACCGCAAGCAGTTTGGTCGTCCGTTGGCAGCAAACCAGCTGATTCAAAAGAAACTGGCAGACATGCAAACCGAAATTGCCTTGGGTCTACAAGTCGCACTCCGTTTCGGCCGGATGAAAGATGAAGGTATCGCTTCGGTTGAAGGCACTTCACTGATCAAGCGTAATAACTGTGGTAAAGCCCTGGATATTGCACGTTTGGCACGTGACATGTTGGGCGGCAACGGGATTAGCGATGAGTTTGGTGTGGCGCGTCATCTGGTCAATCTGGAAGTGGTGAATACCTATGAAGGTACCCATGATGTGCATGCCTTGATTTTAGGACGTGCACAAACAGGTATCGCCGCATTCGGTAACTAATTTAGTTCTTCAATTCAGGATGTTCATTCGTGGGCATCCTGGAGACGTTTTGTCTCAAAAAAAAATCAATAATTAACTTTAATTAAAGGATTCATCGTGAAACATTCTTGTAAATCTGTGCATTTTTAAGCTTAAAGTTCAAACGGAATGATAGAAAAACAATAAAGAACCTCAGGCAAATGTAGAGAAAGAATAGGACTGCCGATGACTCATTTGGGAAAATGAGGGATATAGAAATGAATAATGATATACAGGCTGGAGCAGGAACGCTCAGCAGAAAATTGCCATCCAATGTAGGCACAGCGCATCGTATTCATAAAAATACCTGGAAAATTGCATTTGTTTTTGCATTTATTTCACTGGTGATTGATGGTGTTGACATCATGCTGTTGTCATTCAGCTTAACCAGTTTAAAAGCTGAATTTGGCTTAACTTCATTTCAAGCGGGTATGCTGGGAAGTTCATCACTTGCAGGAATGGCGCTTGGTGGAATTACGGGCGGATGGGCATGTGATAAATTTGGTCGTGTCAAAACCATTGCCTGGTCTGTGGTTTTCTTTTCAATCATGACCTGTATTTTGGGTTTTACTCAAAGTTATGAGCAATTCATGATTCTGCGCTTTATAGGTGCATTTGGTTTGGGTTCGCTATATATGGCGTGTAATACGCTCATGGCGGAATATGTTCCTACCAAGTATCGTACAACCGTTTTAGGCACATTGCAGACAGGTCAAACCGTCGGTTATATCGTAGCGACTTTGTTAGCAGGGGCAATTATTCCTGATCATGGTTGGCGTATGTTGTTTTATGTGACCATTATTCCAGCTGCATTTGCACTTATTTTCATGCGTTTTGTACCTGAGCCTGCATCTTGGCAGGAAGCAAAAATAGAACAATTTAAACGTAAAGAATTGAAAATTGAGCCTACAGCTGAAGCAATCACTGCAAAAGCTCCTTCTGAAAGTGTGTATAAACGTATTTTTGGGCATACCCAGCACCGCAAAATGTTCTTGTTGTGGATGAGTACCGCTGCCTTTTTACAGTTTGGCTATTACGGTGTAAATAACTGGATGCCAACCTATTTAGAAACTGAACTGAATATGAACTTTAAAGCTTTAACAGGCTATATGGTCGGTGCATATACAGCGATGATTCTCGGTAAAATTATTGCAGGTTATGCCGCAGATAAATTGGGTCGTCGGGCAACTTTTGTATTTGGTACCGTCACGACAGCAGCATTTTTACCTGTCATTATCTTCTTCAATACACCCGACAATATCGCTTATTTATTGATTACCTTTGGTTTCCTCTATGGAATTCCATACGGTGTAAATGCAACCTATATGGCGGAAACCTTCTCGACCGATGTACGTGGTACAGCCATTGGCGGTGCTTATAACATGGGACGTTTAGGCGCTGCGATTGCACCAGCCACCATCGGGATTATTGCTGCAGGCGGTTCATTCACCATGGCCTTTATTGTGATGGGTACTGCTTACTTTATTGCCGGTGTGATTCCAGGCTTCTTTATCCGTGAACGTCAGTATGATCCACAGCAATCTTCATTGGTGACGGCAACAGATACAGAACAGAAAATACCGAGTACCTTGGCAACCACAGCAACAACACTTAGCGCTAAATAATAAAAATAGCCAGCAGCGACCTCTGCTGGCTTTTGGAGTAGAACATGAGTGCATTACAAGGAATTCGAGTTTTAGATTTAAGTCGTGTACTGGCGGGTCCATGGTGCGGGCAAATTCTGGCAGACCTTGGCGCAGAAGTCATTAAAATTGAACGTCCAAAAGTTGGTGATGACACCCGTATGTGGGGCCCGCCGTGGATGTTGGATAATCAAGGGGCCGCAACCCGTGAATCGGGTTATTACCAATGTGCCAACCGCAACAAATATTCAGTCGCTATAGATATTGCAAGTGAAGCTGGGCAGGAACTCATTCGGGAAATTGCCAAAACGGCCGATGTGGTGATTGAAAATTATAAAGCCGGTTCATTGGAAAAATACGGTTTAGATTATGCATCTTTAAATGAACTTAATCCGAACTTGGTCTATTGCTCCATTACCGGATTTGGTCAAACTGGACCGCGTGCAGAAGAACCGGGTTATGACTTTATCATTCAAGGCATGTCGGGATTGATGAGTATCACCGGTGAAAAAGATGAACTTCCGGGTGGCGGTGCACAAAAAGTCGGTGTAGCCGTGGTCGATATTCAAACCGGGCTGTATGCCACTGTTGCCATTCAGGCGGCTTTATTGGCACGTCAGCATACGGGGCGTGGCCAATACATTGATTTATCCTTATTGGATGTTGAGGTTGCTACACTTGCCAATCAGGGTATGAATTATCTCACTACTGGTGTATCTCCCAAACGTATGGGGAATAATCATCCGAATATCGTGCCGTATCAAACCTTTAAAGCAAAAGATAAAGAATTTATTATTGCCTGTGGCAATGACAAGCAATTTAAAGATTTGTGTATTGCGATTGGTCTACCCGAGTTATTGGAAGATAAAAAATTCCAACGTAATCAGGATCGGGTTAAACATCGCGATGAACTGATTCCATTACTGTCAGAGTATTTCTTGGCTAAAAATGCCGAAGATTGGGTCACTGCAATTCATGCGGTAAAAGTGCCGGTCGGAGTGATTAACTCAATAGAAGATGCATTGAATGAGCCACAAATTCAATCTCGTGACATGGTAGTGGATGTCGCACATCCATTAAATAATCAATTTAGAATGATTGGTTCACCGATTAAGTTATCCGATACACCGGTTGAATATAGGCATGCTGCGCCGCAGTTGGGTGAACATACCGAAAAGATTTTGTCGCAATTTAAAACTCAGAATGAATTAAGAGCTTTAAAGGCGCAGGGCATTATTGATGGTGCAGTGGCTTAATCCATTGGATTGAAGTTTTAGTGATTCCTGTTTTGACCGGATTTTTTACAGAATTCGGTCTTTTTTTGGAGGGGGAAATTGTATTTGGGGTTAGGGCTTACTTAGCAGCAAAGATATTAAAATTTGGATATTCATTTATTTATATCGCTTAAAGAATCTACTCTATAATTAACTTGCATAGTCAGATTTGCCGCCAAGCGTTATCATAGCGGTATTCATGTCATTGGAACGCGCTATGAAAATCGTTGCAGATGAAAATCTGGCCTTTACCGAATATTTCTTTGCAGATTTTGGAGAGATTCAGCAAGCAGCAGGGCGTAGTTTAACCCATGTAAATGTACAGGATGCTGAAGCCTTGCTGGTTCGTTCTGTGACCCAAGTAAATGAACAACTTATTCAAAATACCGCACTTAAATTTGTCGGCAGTGCCACCATTGGTACCGACCATTTGGATATTCCTGCTTTAGAAACACACAATATCGCATGGTCAAATGCGGCAGGATGTAATGCGCAGGCGGTGGCTGAATATGTGATTACAGTACTGTTATATTTACAACCCAATTTAATCGAGAAAAATGAACAATTCACCCTCGGTATTATAGGTCTGGGCAATGTCGGTTCACGTTTAACCTATATGGCTAAATTGCTGGGCTGGAATGTGATTGCTTATGATCCCTTCGTACAGCGTGAATCTGTGAATCAAGTTGAATTAGCAGAATTATTCAAAACAGCAGATGCCATTTCTATTCATGTACCCTTAACCAAAACCGGAGAGCATCCGACTTTTCATTTGATCAATGTGGATGCTTTGGCACAAATGAAGCCTGAAGCGATATTGATTAATTCAGCACGTGGCCCCGTGGTCGAGGAAGCGGCACTGATTGCGGATATTGAAAAGACCAAACGCCTAGTGGTTCTGGATGTGTTTGAACATGAACCTGAAATTTCAGAACAACTCTTAAATCTGATCCGTTTGGTCACGCCGCATATTGCGGGCTATAGCTTAGAAGGCAAAGCGCGTGGCACGCAAATGATTTACGATGCTTTCTGCAAAACCTTTAATTTTACTGCAGATAAAAAATTTGAAACTCAATTGCCACTCTGCGAGCAATATTTTCAAGATCAAGATTTAAAACAGGTGCTGAAACAATATCTGACTCATATTTATGATATTGCACGTGACGATGCCAACCTGCGTGCCTGTTTAAAAGAGGGCAAAGTGGATCAAAAAGCCTTTGATTATTTACGTAAAACCTATCCCTTACGCCGTGAATGGGCAGCGCACGGAGGCCCGAAAGCATGAACATGGCAAATACAGAAACCCTCAATTATCAACCGACCTGTGATATCAAGGCGCTAAAAGCCCGTGCCAAAATGTATGCACAAATCCGTCAGTTCTTTGCTGAACGGGATGTGCTTGAAGTCGAAACCCCAATATTGTCACAAGCAGGTGTCACCGATGTGCATCTAGCATCTATTCAGGCTCAGCGTCATCTCGGTGGTCGCAAACACACCCATTATCTGCAAACTTCACCTGAATTTGCCATGAAGCGATTATTGGCCAGTGGCAGTGGTCCAATTTACCAAATTTGCAAAGTCTTTCGTGATGATGAACATGGACGAAAACACAATAGTGAATTCACCATGCTGGAATGGTACCGTCCAAATTTAAGCTTGAAAGAACTGATGTTTGAAGTCACCGACTTGCTCAATGTGACTTTGGCGCATCGTTTTGGTGAAGTCCGTCCAACTATTTTAAGTTACAAACATGCCTTTATGGATCGTCTGGATCTCAATCCATTACAAGCCAATTTAAAACAGCTCAAAGACTGCTGTAACCGGGTCGGTTTAAATCTGGATTTGGGTGATGACCGCTTGGGATATATCGACCTGTTATTTTCACATATGGTTGAACCGAGTTTGGGTTTCGATACTCCAGTATTTTTAACCGATTTCCCACCTGAAATGGCATCGCTTGCCAAAGTTAAAGTGGATGAAGAGGGGGAACAGGTTGCAGCACGTTTTGAGCTTTATATTGAAGGTTTGGAATTAGCGAATGCCTATGATGAACTGATTGACGCCACAGTGTTACGTTCCCGTTTTGAAGCCGATAATCTGGAACGTGAAAAGCTTGGCTTACATGTCATGCCAATTGATGAATATCTACTGGCGGCTTTACCACATATGACTGAATGTTCAGGCATCGCTTTAGGGATTGATCGTTTATTAATGGTCGCGACTGAACAGATGAAACTGGAAAACGTGATTACTTTCCCTGCGGATGTTTCTTAATTGTATTTCTAAAAAATCCTATAAATCCCTCCCTTACGTAGCAGTGCTACTCACCTTTAAAAAAATGAGGAACTTTTCCCTCCCTTTAAAAAGGGAGGTTAGGAGGGATTAAAAGAAAAAGCTTCTCAAACGAGAAGCTTTTTTATGAGCTATACAGCAGCAATAATCTGCCGGGCTTTTAATTCTTCAAGTGCTTGAATACGGCGTTGAATCAACATTTCACCGATATCAGGACCACTAATATCGGGTGGTAAATCCTGCGCTTTAATGCCACGAACCACTTCCATGGCATCTAGTACATATTGAGATTGTGGATATTCACGATCTTCCAGGCCAAGGCGGCCACGTGAATCACATTCACAGGCTTGAACATAAGCTTCAACGCGTTCAGGGCGACGCAAAACATCCAATCGTTGTAATAAGCGCCATAAAGTCCCCGGTTTCAAGCTTAAGGCTTGATGACATTTTAAATGTTCTTTACAGACCGCAATGGCAAGTTGCTTGGTGTTGGTGGGAACTTTGAGGCGATCACAAACTTCGGTTACCGGTTTGACACCCCGTTCTTCATGCATGATATGACGCGGCAATTCATCTGCCGGAGTCAATGCCTTACCTAAATCATGAACCAGAACGGCAAAGCGTACATCCAGTGAATAATTGGCTTTACAGGCTTGTTGTAGCGACATCATGGTATGAATGCCGCTATCAATTTCCGGATGATATTCAGGACGTTGTGGAATACCGTATAAAGCATCGAGTTCTGGGAACAGGACTTTTAACGCACCACAGCGACGTAGCGTTTCGAAATATTCATCGGCATGATCTTCCATCAAGGCACGAGAGGTTTCTTTCCATACCCGTTCAGGCGTTAATGCCTGTAATTCACCTGATTCCGCCAACTGTTGCATCAATGCCAAAGTTTCAGATGCCACGGTGAACCCAAGTGATTTATAACGCGCTGCAAATCGTGCGATACGTAAAACGCGCAGCGGATCTTCGACAAAAGCATTGGATACATGACGTAATATTCGATCGGTTAGATCTTGCTGCCCTTTATAAGGGTCGTATACGTTGCCATCTTCATCCATCGCCATCGCATTAATGGTCAGGTCACGACGGATCAGATCATCTTCGAGGGTTACACTCGTATCTGTATAAAATTCAAAGCCATGGTAACCCTGACCGGATTTACGCTCGGTACGGGCTAAAGCATATTCTTCTTTTGTTTCGGGATGCAAAAAAACAGGGAAATCTTTACCTACCGGCTGATAGCCCTGAGCAAGAAGTTGTTCAGGTGTTGCACCCACAACCACATAATCTTTTTCGTGATAGGGGTGACCGAGTAAGTGATCACGTACTGCACCGCCTACTAAATAAACTCGCATGAAAAAACCTCTATTCTTCAAGCAATCATGCTACAGAATAGAGGTTTTCTCAAGTAAAGAACCTTAGCTTTTTGCTAAAGTTAAATACTAGCCTTCTTGTGACTGTTGAATTTCAGCAACTGTCAACGCTGTCATATTTACCACACGACGTGTTGTTGCAGTCGGTGTCAAGATATGTACAGGTTTTGCAGCACCCAACAAAATTGGGCCAATCGTTACATTGTTACCTGAAGTCGCTTTCAACAGGTTAAATGAAATGTTTGCTGCATCAAGGTTTGGCATGATAAGTAAGTTTGCAGAACCTTTGAAACGTGAGTTCGGGAATGCGAAATGACGAATATTTTCATCAAGTGCAGCATCACCGTGCATTTCACCTTCGACTTCAAGTTCAGGTGCAATTTCACTTAAAATTTCAAATACTTTACGCATTTTTTGTGCGCTTGCATCGGTTTGGTCAGAACCAAAGCTTGAATGCGATAACAACGCAATACGTGGAGTCACACCAAAACGACGCACTTCTTCAGCCGCCAAAATGGTCATTTCAGCCAACTGTTCAGCCGTTGGATTGGTATTCACATAAGTATCGGCAATGAACAAGTTACGATCTTGAAGCATTAACGCATTTAGGGTAAAGAATGTGCTACGACCTTCTTTTAAGCCAATCACGTTTTTCACGAAATCCAAATGAATGTCATAGCTTGAATAGGTACCACAAAGCATACCGTCTGCATGACCGTGTTTCACTAACATTGCAGCAATCAAGGTAGAACGACGACGTGCTTCACGATGTGCGTATTCAGGTGTTACGCCTTTACGCTGCATGATTTGGTAGTAATCATCCGCAAAAAATTCGTAATCTGGATTGTTCTCTTGATCCACAATTTCAATGTTCACGCCATGTTCAAGACGCAAGCCCAATTTTTTGATGTTTGCTTCAATGACAGCAGTACGACCAACAAGAATTGGGAACGCTAAACCTTCATCTACCGCAATTTGAACTGCACGAAGCACACGAAGATCTTCACCTTCCGCATATGCAATGCGTTTAGGCGCTGTTTTTGCTTGGGCAAAGATCGGTTTCATCATAAATGCAGAGTTGTATACAAACTCAGACAATTTTTGACGATATGCAGAGAAATCTTCGATCGGACGAGTCGCCACCCCAGAATCCATTGCAGCTTGTGCAACAGCAGGGGCAATTTCAAGAATTAAACGTTGATCAAGTGGGCGTGGGATTAAATAGTCACGACCAAATGATGCAGATTTTTCACCATAAGATGCTGCATCTGCTTCAATGTGTGCCATACGTGCAATCGCATGTACGCAGGCAATTTTCATTTCTTCGTTAATGGTGGTTGCACCAACGTCTAAGGCACCACGGAAGATATACGGGAAGCAAAGTGCATTGTTTACCTGGTTTGGATAATCCGAACGACCGGTTGCCATAATCACGTCAGGACGAACTTCATGTGCATGTTCAGGTAAAATTTCTGGATCTGGATTTGCCAAAGCAAAAATGATTGGATTTTCAGCCATTACTTTAACCATTTCTTTGGTCAAAATACCTGCCGCTGAAAGTCCCAAGAACATATCCGCACCAGCAATAACGTCTGCTAATTGAGTGCCTTCAATATCTTGAACATAACGTTTTTTCGATTCATCCAGATTGTCACGTTTAGTCGTCAACAAACCGCGTGAATCGGCAACGGTAATGTTGTGTTTGTTTGCACCTAAAGCACAAAGCAAATCTAGACAAGACAATGCAGCTGCACCAGCACCTGAAGCGACAATTTTAATCTCTTCAATTTTTTTGCCAGTCAGTTGTAAAGCATTGAGTAAAGCTGAACCCACGATGATAGACGTTCCATGTTGATCATCATGGAACACAGGAATATTCATGCGTTCACGAAGTTTTTTCTCAATATAGAAACATTCCGGTGCCTTGATATCTTCAAGGTTAATACCACCAAAAGTAGGTTCTAATGCAGCCACGATGTCCACAATTTTGTCTGGATCGTTTTCAGCAATCTCGAGGTCAAATACATCTACACCCGCGAATTTTTTAAACAGTACGCCTTTACCTTCCATAACTGGTTTAGATGCTAAAGGACCGATGTTACCCAGACCTAAAACTGCAGTGCCATTAGTTACAACTGCAACAAGGTTGCCACGTGCAGTGTAAAGTGCTGCAGTTGATGGGTCGCGTTCAATCTCTAAACATGGTGCTGCGACACCCGGAGAGTAAGCAAGCGCTAGGTCATGTTGGTTGACCAGCTGTTTACTTGGCGTAACACTGATTTTCCCTGGTGTTGGATATTCGTGGTAGTACAAAGCTTGCTGTTTTAATGATTGATCGTCCATCTGTATCTCTATTGTTACTTGAGTTGCCCAGCCCGAGCTGGTGGTGGTTTTTTGCTTAATTTAATTGAATATAACATTTGTTGCGACCTTAGCACAGTCGCGAATATGCCATTTTCAAGCAAACTGATATTTAGGCGTGTCGACTTATATTAAGAAGGTATAAGTCGATGTTGTTCCAGGAAGGTTGTTGCTTCACTTTCGGGTAAAGGTTTTGAAAACAGGAAGCCTTGAGCAATATCACATTCCAGATCTTGTAGATACTGAAGCTGTTCCTCGGTTTCAATACCTTCTGCAACCACGACCATGCCCATGGCTTTGCCCATGGCAATCATGGCACTGACAATGGCTTCTTGCTTATTTTGCCCAATTCTGGAGATAAAGCTGCGGTCAATTTTTAATATATCAATCGGAAAATCAGCAAGATAAGAGAGGGAAGAGTAACCTGTTCCAAAATCATCCAGCGAGATATTGATCTTCCGTTTCTTGATTTCATCAAGCAGATTTTTAACCGTAACCGAGTTTTCAAGCAATGATGATTCGGTAATTTCAAGCTCTAGGCTCGAGCCTGAAATTTTGTAGGTTTGAATAGCATGATCGAGGTCTTCGAGTAACTGTCCACGTTGCAATTGCTGTGCAACTACATTGACCGAGACACATATATTATTAAAGCCTAAGTCATTCCAAGCCCTAATTTGTTTAGCGGTTTGTTGTATAACAATTCTGCCAATATCCGAGATCAAACTGGTTTGCTCTGCAAGGGGAATGAACAGGTTCGGTGGGATAATGCCTTTGCTTGGGTGATTCCAGCGAACCAAAGCTTCAAAACCATAAATGTTTTGGTCGCTAAAATTAATTTTTGGCTGATAGTAGACAATCAGTTCATTGTTGTTAATGGCAAGTCGTAAATCGCGTTCCAGATAAATCCCTTGCTCAAGTAAGGCAGTATTTTTATTTGAGTAGAAACGGATGGTATTGCCACCTAAGCTTTTCGCTTCCGTTAATGCCTGTTCAGCACAATTATTCAGGTAATCCAGTTGGCGGCCATTTTCTGGATAGAAAGCAATTCCCATAGACAGGGTAATAATATGATCCTGACCAAAAATGTTAAAGGGTAGGGAGAATGCCTTGCTCATCCGTTCACAATGGTGCTGAATTGATGGGCGAATATGCGAAATTTCGTAGACGATGGCAAAGTCATCACCATTTAAATGGGCGACCAATAATGCTTCAGCATTGGTGAGCCGTAGTCTTTGCGCCACTTGGCGTAACAGTTCATCACCACCGCTATTGCTCAGAAATTCATTCAAAGGTCTAAAACGATCGATATTCAGACGAATCACAGCGAGCTGTTTAATCGAATCCTTTTGACTGACTAAATATTGATGTAGTTGATAGTTGTAATAAAAGCGATTCGGCAGGTCGGTTAGTGGATCGTAATTTTCCAAATAAGACAGACGTTGTTCTTGTAGCTTACGTTCAGTTAAATCAGAAACGATACCAATATAGTGGGTGACACGATTTTTTTCATCAATAATGGCATTAATCCGCATCCAGACTGTAAGTTCTTTACCAGAAAGAAATTTTTCATTGAGCTCACCATCAAACTCACCCATTTTATCGAGTTGATTGATGATGGCAGAATGGCTGTTTCTTTGTTCTGCCTTATAACTTGTAGCAATATCAAATAAATGTTTGCCAATAATCTGGTCGTGGGTGAAACCTGTCAATTGTTCATAGAACGGATTGACGTCGATATAGCAAAGTTGTTCATCAAGAATGAAAATCCCTTCAGCAGCTTGTTGAAGCACACTTGCTGCAAGTTTTAAACGTTCCTGATCGGTACGTTCTTGATGAATGTCACGACGAATACCGACCATACGCAGAGGCTTATTATTGTTCGGGTCACGCGCAATGACTCTACCAATATCATGGACCCATTTCCATTTGCCATTAGTATGTTGAATTCGATAAGTGGCTTCATACTGATCGGTTTGACCGCGTAAATTTTGCTTCATCGAGGTTTGGAAGTGTTCGAGATCATCGGGGTGAATGATGCTTTGCAGCTGATTATGATGCTGTTTTGAAGGTTTCAAAGTTTTTTGATGCTTAGAGTCGGTAACTAAAATTTCCCGATCTTTAATATTCCAGTCCCAAGGTCGAAGTCCCGCAACTCCATGTGCCAACATCAGATTTTGTTGCTGATTTTCCAGATCAGCATTCATTTTAGCAATATCAAAAGTTCGCTCTTTGACTTTTTGTTCAAGCAATTGATTGTTCAATTGAAGTTGTAATTCGATATCTTTGGATCTATTAATTTCAGTTTGTAATTGCTGACATAACTTATCTGTCCAGAGAACCTGTTGTTCGGCATTTTTAACCAAGCGATTATTTTTCGAATACAGTGCAGAAATGCGTTTATGAATACGCGTCGTAGAGTTGGCACACAGTAAAATGACAATAAGAGTGAAATTGATCGTTAAATAAAATAAATAATTAGAGGTTTCTATTGTAATAAACTGTGAGGCAAGATAAGGAAAAATGGCTGGAATAAAGGCCAGACAAAAATAATTTAGACGTTGGGTTAAGAAAGTCAAGGCAAAGGCTTGGCTTACAATCAGTAATAACGCTGAGAGGATTAAGGCATTCACGTAGCTGAAATCAGGGTTATATTGCGGTAGATAGTAGTAAATCAGACCAATACCAATAGCAATACAGCTTCCTATTGCCAAACATTGAAATTGCAGCCAGCGATGTGCGTGATTTAGTGTGAAATTATGGGGCTTAAAATAGATACTGATAATAAGCAAACTTAGACAACTCAACAGTTCAGTCGCAATAAACCAAAGATTGAAATAGAAAGATGGTTTTGTAAAATAAAATTGGTAAATGCAATAAACATATAAGGAAACGATCAGAATACTGACGAGAAAGAATCGACTGAGTCGAATCGTATTGGTAATTTGAGCAGCACTCACATGCTGTTTAACATACTCGTCTTGAATATCTGACATAAAAGCAGAAACCTTATTTTTGTTTTGCGATAAATTGCTTTCTAAATATTAATCGTGTTTAAAAAAACTAAACTGTATTTTAAATATACATTTGTATCTTGAAATCAAGATTAATAATGTTATTGAGAAAAATCAATCGAATCAGGTACTATTTATCTAAAATCAGATGAACTATACAGTTACTTTATAATTTAAAATAGATAAAGCAACGATTGGGGCAGTTTCTGTGCGTAAAACGCGATTGCCAATACACCAATTAATAAATCCAGCATCGTTGGATAATTGTATTTCAGCTTCACTCAGTCCACCTTCTGGACCAATTAAAAGTGCAATATCAGGTGTAGCGTTGGCTAAAACATCGACTTGATCTTTATTGGGTGCAAGCACTAATTTTGTAGTAGGTAGTTCACTGGCTAACCAGTCTGGTAAAGAGATCGGTGCTAAAACTTCAGGGACTTTATTCATCCCGCATTGCTCACAAGCAGCGATGGCAATACCTTGCCAGTGATCAATCTTCTTTTGATCACGATCATATTTAAGGCGCATCTCGCAGCGTTCTGAGGTGAGGAGCTGGATTTTTGAAACACCCAGTTCAACTGCTTTTTGAATGGCATAATCCATGCGATCACCTTTACTCATCACTTGACCAAGTAGAGCTGTGAATGCAGGTGTACGATCATCAGGGTTGAATGTGTCGACAGAAACGCTCGCTGATTTTTTTGAAACTTCAACAAGCGTCACGTCATATTCACCACCTTGTCCATTGAACAAGGTGGCTTTTTCACCGACTTGTGCGCGTAACACTTTCACCCAATGATGAAAAACCGTTTCGGTTAATTCAACATTCATATTAACAGCCAAATCAGCCTCAATATAAAAACGCGGCATTCAGTATTACTCACAAATCAGATAAAAAATTAAGCTAAACCGAGATCAGTCACGAGTTGACGTGTTGGATCTGTGGTGTTCATGGTGTAGAAATGCAAGCTTGGCGCACCGCCTGCAAGCAGACGTTCACATAATTTCACCACAACTTCATGACCAAAAGCCTTAATTGAAGCGGTGTCATCACCATAAGTGGCTAATTGCTTGCGAATCCAGCGCGGGATTTCAGCACCAGTACCATCTGCGAAGCGAATCAGGTTGCTTGCATTGGTAATCGGCATAATGCCCGGAGCCACAGGAATGTTCACGCCTTCCTTTTGAATACGATCTACAAAGTAGAAATACGCATCTGGATTAAAGAAGAACTGTGTTAAAGCGGCATTAGCACCGGCATTGGCTTTTTCGACAAAGTGTTGAATATCTTGATCAAAGCTTTCTGCTTGTGGGTGCATTTCAGGATACGCTGCGACTTCAATAATGAAGTGATCACCTGAATGTTCACGGATGAAACGTACCAGATCTTGTGCATAAGGCAATTCACCCAAGCCCACCTGACCAGAAGGTAAGTCACCACGAAGCGCAACAATACGGTTGATGCCTTTTGATTTGTACAAATCAAGCAACTCGGCAATACGTGCTTTGTCATCACCAATACAAGACAGGTGAGGAGCTACAGGTGTGCCTTTGCCATTGAAGTCATTGATTGCAGCGAGTGTGCGTTCACGCGTAGAACCACCAGCACCATAAGTTACAGAGAAAAACTCAGGATTTAGTAGTTGTAATTCTTTATGAACAACACGAAGTTTTTCCGCACCAACATCAGTCTTGGTCGGAAAAAATTCAAACGAAATTGGGACACGCTTGGTCATTTTTCAAATCCTTTTTTATCAATACTTTTGTTTTTTATTGCCCTCATCCCGACCTTCTTCCAGAGGGAGAAGGAGGACCTCAATTCGAATTAAATTGAGAAAGTTCCTCTCCTTAAAGGAGAGGTTAGGAGAGGTCAAAACTTAGTATTTATAAGTCTCAGATTTGAATGGACCTTCAACTTGAACACCTAAGTAATCAGCTTGTTCTTGAGTCAATTGAGTCAAGACCCCACCGAAACCAGCAACCATTGCAGCAGCCACTTCTTCATCCAATTTCTTAGGAAGTAGTTCTACACGAATTGCAGCTTGTTTTTGCTCTTCAGGAAGATCAGCAAATTTTTCAGCGAACAAATGCATTTGACCCAATACTTGGTTAGCAAATGAACCGTCCATAATGCGTGATGGGTGACCCGTTGCATTACCCAGGTTAACCAAACGACCTTCAGAAAGAAGAATCAAATAGTTGCTTTCATCTTCTGAACGATAAACCTGGTGTACTTGAGGTTTAACTTCAACCCATTTGTAACCACGCAAGTAGTTGGTATCGATTTCAGTGTCAAAGTGACCGATGTTACATACCACTGAACCTGCTTTTAATGTATCTAACATCGCAGAGTCACATACGTGGTAGTTACCCGTAGTCGTTACGATCAGGTCAGTATTTTGAAGAAGATCAACATTGATGTCTTCTTTCTTACCAGTTTGTACGCCGTTTTTGTATGGAGATACAACTTCGTAACCGTCCATACATGCTTGCATTGCACAGATTGGATCGATTTCAGTTACGCGAACAATCATGCCTTCTTGACGAAGTGATTGAGCAGAACCTTTACCTACGTCACCATAACCGATAACAAGCGCACGACGACCAGACATCAACATGTCTGTACCGCGTTTGATTGCATCGTTAAGAGAGTGGCGGCAACCGTATTTGTTGTCGTTTTTAGATTTAGTTACTGAATCGTTTACGTTGATTGCAGGAACTTTTAAAGTACCGTCACGTAACATTTCATAAAGACGTTGCACACCAGTGGTGGTTTCTTCAGTCACACCGTGGATTTTAGCAATCAGTTCAGGATATTTTTCATGAACAACAGCAGTCAAGTCACCGCCATCATCAAGAATCATGTTGGCATCCCAAGGCGTGCCATTTACATTGATTTGTTGTTCAAGACACCACATGTATTCTTCTTCAGTTTCGCCTTTCCAAGCGAAAACAGGAATACCGCGCGCAGCAATTGCAGCAGCAGCGTGGTCTTGAGTAGAGAAAATGTTACATGAAGTCCAGCGAACTTCAGCACCCAATTCAACCAGAGTTTCAATTAAAACTGCAGTTTGAATGGTCATATGAATACAGCCGAGAATTTTCGCGCCTGCAAGTGGTTTTGCTGCTGAGTAGCGTTTACGCAAACCCATTAGCGCTGGCATTTCTGCTTCAGCAAGTTTGATTTCTTTACGGCCGTAATCAGCAAGTGAAATATCGGCAACTTTATAATCTGTAAATGAAGCATTAACCGCGTTCATCAGGATCTCCTAGAGAAAAAATAGATTGGATCGTTATGTTCGCGGATGCCGTTTTTGATCAAAACCAGTATTTCATAGAAGTTTTGACCGAATCGTCGAGCCTAGCGATTTCACATTTAGTGCCTGTGAAAAAGTCGCAGCATCCCTCGACTAGCGGGCTATTGTACTTGGAAAATGATTTTGTTCCAATCGAGAATTGATTATTATCAGCACAATCATATTTTGGATGAAAATTATGGCTTTAGAAATGCCTGAAGAATTAGCGAATCTAGAAGCAAATGGGGGGATTTTTGCGGTATGGATGTTGCTGCAACATTTAGGTATCGATGCTGATATTCAGCAACTTGTAGATGTATGTGGGTATGATTCGGAAAATGGCACGACGACCATAGGCTTAGCTGTAGGGTTAAAAAAGTTTGGTTTTAATGTTCAGTTTTATACAGATCATGACCCTGATCTTCAGGAGAGTGAAAAACTCAGTTACCAAGAAGCTGAGCAACTCAATTTGCCCATTCTCCCAGCGTTAAATTATCAGCAAATCCAACAAGCATTTGATCAAAATAAATTTGTGATTGTCTATTACGACACATTAGAAGATGTGGGTAATCACTCACTTGTTTATGATGTAAATGCGGATGAAATCTGTTTCTTTGACAGTTTTGATCCGATGCCTGCTTTAGTTTTTGAGCAACAACGTAAAGCGGAAGGGATTTGCCGACAAGTGATTGTTGTTGAAGAAAATGATTATATTGCGAGTTAATATTTAAAACTGTATAAAACAAAAGCCCATCATTTAATGGGCTTTTTAATCCAATTATTCTTCAGCAGATTGAGCTTTATCATGCCAATAATCAGCTTTTTCATCATCCACATCTACACCCAAACCATGTTCATAAATGCAGGCTAAATCACGCATGGCTTGAACTTCACCCAGTTCAGCGGCTTGCTTGACCAATTCAACAGATTTGGTCACATCTATTTCCACCACATCGCCACGACGGTAAAAACTCGATAACTCTAAAATAGCAGCAGGATGTTTATGTTTCACTGCTTGTTCTAACCAGCGGTAAGCATGTTCAAAATAGGTTTTTGCTTCCTCCGGATCTTCTTCCAAGATGTCTTTTGCATAAAATGCATAACCTTCACCCAGCCAGTACATGGCTTCAACATGACCCAGTTGAGCGGCTTTGAGTGCCCATTCTTCAGCAAGTGCAACATGTTCATCATTTTCACTTTGCATATAAATTTCAGCAAGCTCAAATTGTGCATCACGATTGCCAGCCATTGCACGGTTAAAAAGTTCGGTAGAAATAGGGAGATCAGACATTAAAAAATCCAGAGCGCATAATTGCTATAGCCTAAATGTTTGGTACAAAAAAGCCAATCTGAAGATTGGCTTTTTACACTTTTCAATTTTAGATAAGGTAAAGGATAGTGCTCGCGACCAAAATAATCGCCGTTGCAATTTTAACCTTCTTAATCTTTTATTCAAAATAACTCAAACATAAGCCAACCAACAAAACAGAGTAGATAAATATGATCAGCTTAGAGGCGGTTTATAGAAGATTTGAATCAAATCTTCTTTTATAGAATTCATAAAAAAACAGCGACCGAAGTCGCTGTTTTTAGTTCAAAAGACCTTAAGCCTCTTGTTGAATACCGGCAACCAACCAATCTTGGTTAGAACCTGCAGGTTTGGTGAAATGCCAAACTTCTGCAAAAGGTTGCGGTAAGCTGTTTAAATCTTCGCTTACTGTACCCGTGAAACGTACGCTCACCACATATTGACCATTTTCATTTGCAGAATCGACCACCATCGCATTGAGGTTGGAGAATTCAGCAACATCTTGGTCTTGGTTGGTCATAATGTCGTTATACATAGACTGATAAAGATCAGGCGTTAAATAACGTTGAATTTCAGCAATGTTACTTGCGGTATTCATAGACTGAATATGGTTAAAGCGCTGACGGGCAACACGCAAGAATGCAGCAGGTTCAGTACCATCTGGCAATTGATTGCCATTGCTGGTTGAAGCACTACCAAATGGAGCTTGAGTTGCTGCACCTGCAGAACCACCTACTGACTGACCAAAAATATTGCTGTTGTCATTTGACGTACGTGGTGCTGCATTTTGTTGACCAAACGGTGCTGTATTTCCAGCATTGTTTGGTGCATAAGGATTGTTAGCGGCTAGTTTTTTTTTTGCCCCGAATTTACGGAACAAGAAGAATGCGACTGCAGCTGCTAGAAGAATCCAGATCCAGCTTGGAAGTCCGCCTTTTTCTTCTTGCTGCTGTTGTACTGTAGCATCAGCACCGCTTGCAGCAGGTTTGTCATCCGCCATTGCATTCGCCGCAACTGCACCAATCGCAGCACCAGCAACACCAGCAGCAACCATTTTACCTACGCCAGAACCCGATTTCTGAGCAGGTGCGGTAGTCGGTTGTGGGGCAGGAGTAGCTTGACGCGGTTGTTGGTAAGACTGGGTTGGAGCAGCAGAACGACTCATACCATGGCTTTTACCACCACCTGCACGTTTCGCTTCAGCCATTGGTGCGACCACCAAAGCTGCCATTAAAAGACCTGCCATCAAACCACGCTGTCGAACTTCCATCGAATTTTTCCTAAATAAAAAAAGTAAATTATAGCCCTATAGTTATGCAGTCATTTGCACCGAATTTCAATATCAAATTGGTGTTTTTTTTACATAATCTTTCATATGTCTAAGCCTAAGCCAATTCTTCACTTAAGCTCATGGCTTCGCTTAATGCTTCATGTAAGCGTGCCACTGAAATAATCTGAACATTAGGGATTGGTTTTTGTGGGGCATTGCCTCTAGGCAGAATAATGTATTTAAAACCATGCTTAACCGCTTCTTTTAAACGTTCCTGACCATTCGGTACAGGGCGAATTTCACCCGATAGCCCCACTTCGCCAAACACAGCCAGTTGCTGAGGTAATGCTTTACCGCGCAAGCTTGAAGCACAGGCCAGTAAAACCGCAAGGTCAGAACCTGTTTCGGTAATTTTTAAACCACCGACGACATTGACATAAACATCTTGTCCTGCAGTTTGTACGCCACCATGACGATGCATCACCGCAAGTAGCATATTCAATCGGTTTTGATCTAAACCTAAGGCTACACGACGCGGTTGACCATGGGCATCATCCACCAAAGCTTGGACTTCAACCAACAGTGGGCGAGTGCCTTCGCGGCTAATCATCACGATAGAACCGGGGATGGCTTCATCATAACGACTTAAGAAAATAGCGGATGGATTGGAAACTTCACGCAAGCCTTTCTCGGTCATGCCAAACACGCCCAATTCATTGACTGCACCAAAACGGTTTTTTACCGCACGAATCATGCGATAACGTGAGTCAGATTGCCCTTCAAAATACAAAACGCAATCGACCATGTGTTCTAAAACACGCGGACCCGCTAAAGCACCTTCTTTGGTCACGTGCCCCACAAGAAATAATGATGTGCCACTATTTTTAGCAAAACGGGTCAGTAATGCGGCAGATTCACGAATTTGGGAAACACCACCGGGTGCAGATTGCAAGGTTTCTGTATACAGCGTTTGAATCGAATCGAGAATCGCCACAGCAGGACGTACTTGTGCCAAGACTTCACAAATCCGTTCTACACAGGTTTCTGCCATGACTTGAAGATGGTCAGTTGGTAACTCCAAACGATGGGCACGTAACGCCACTTGCGAAAGCGATTCCTCACCGGTGACATAAAGCGCAGAGCTTTTTGCAGATGCCATGTGGGTCGCGGTTTGTAAAAGAATCGTGGATTTACCAATCCCGGGGTCACCGCCAATCAGCACCACAGAACCCGTCACCAATCCGCCACCTAGAACACGGTCAAATTCACTAATGCCAGTCGCTAAGCGTGATTCATGTGAAACGGAAACTTTATTTAAGGTGGTAATATTTGCCGCTTGACCTGCATATCCGCCTATTTTCGGTTGTGCACGATGGGACACGGTTGGCTCAACACGGACTTCAGTCAGACTATTCCATTCGCCGCAATCTGTACATTGACCTGCCCATTTAGGATGGTCAGTTCCACATTGTTCGCAACGGTACACAGTTTTGACTTTGCTCATTGGAGTGTTATCTATATAAATAAGAAGATTGATGAGAAATGTAGCAATAGCTGTATGGAAATACAATTTTTTGCATAAAATCTCGCCAATCTATATGTTGGCACGTAAACTGCTAAATTTAAGGGAAATGCACAAAGCAATACAAAAGGGACTGAATTTGAATGAAAAAGCAACAGAGACACACTTAGGCTTGAAAAATATTAAATAATCGCTCAAAAAACTTTATTTATTTTTTTTAATTTGAGCTACTTTTATCACACGAAATTTGAGAGACGAAAATAACAATGTCAAATGAAAACCCGAGTTCATCTGCTGCACAGGGTGAACTACAGCGAAGTTTATCGAATCGGCATTTGCAACTTATTGCGATTGGCGGGGCAATTGGTACAGGTTTATTCATGGGTTCGGGTAAAACCATCAGCCTGGCCGGACCTTCAATTCTGATTATTTATATGATTATTGGTTTTATGGTTTTTTTGGTCATGCGTGCGCTTGGCGAATTGTTACTGTCTAACCTGCAATACAAGTCTTTTATCGATTTTGCGACAGATTTAATCGGTCCTTGGGCGGGCTATTTTGTTGGCTGGACCTATTGGCTATGCTGGATCACGATTGGTATTGCTGATTTATCCGCGATTATTTATTACCTGCAATTCTTTAACGGAGGGCTGCCGTTTACGCCTGGCGAAGGGGTCATGATCAGTATCGCGGCCATTGTCTTTATTATGGGTTTGAATCTGGTCACGGTAAGATTATTCGGTGAATTAGAGTTCTGGTTTGCCTTAATCAAGATTATCGCGATTGTGGTGCTGATTGCTGCCGGTTTATGGATGATCTTTACCGGATTTACCTCTACCGCAGGTGAGATAGCTTCATTTACTCATCTTTGGTCACATGGCGGCATATTCCCAACAGGGGTGACTGGCTTCCTGGCAGGCTTCCAGATTGCGATCTTCGCCTTTGTCGGTGTAGAGCTGGTCGGTACGACTGCAGCTGAAACCAAAGATCCCGAGCGTAACTTGCCTAAAGCGGTCAACTCGATTCCGATTCGTATCATCATTTTCTATGTATTGGCATTGGTTATTGTTATGTCGGTAACACCATGGAATAAAATTGATCCAACGATTAGTCCATTTGTAAACTTGTTTAGCCAAGCAGGTATTGCAGCAGCAGCGATTATCATGAATCTGGTGGTGTTATCGTCAGTTATGTCATCCATGAACAGTGGTGTATTCTCGACCAGCCGTATGCTGTTCGGTCTGTCACGTGAAGAGCAAGGTCCAAAAGCATTTGGACATTTAAATAAGCGCGCGGTTCCTGCGAATGCCTTATATTTCTCTGCGATTTGTTTATTACTGGGTGCTGCACTTCAGTATTTTGTACCCAATACCGTTGAAGCCTTTACTTTGGCAACCACGCTTTCAACCATCTTGTTCATCTGTGTCTGGTTGATGATTATCTGGAGTTATATTGTTTACTATAAAACTCGTCCAGAATTACATGCCAAATCAACCTTTAAATTACCGGGTGGATTGTTGACCTGTTGGGTGGTGATCATCTTCTTTATTGGCATGATTTACGTGTTGTCTTTAGAAGCAGATACCATGCGTGCCTTAATGGTGAGCCCAATCTGGTTCATTATTTTGATTATTGGTTACTTTGGTTTCTACAAACCGAAACATAAATAAGCCACTTGTTTTTGAAAAACGCCAGTCTGAAACTGGCGTTTTTTTTTAACTAGCGATAATCTCTAGCGTTTAGCACTTTGGTCACGGCGGTGATCGAGTTATACTTCTTCGAAAACATAGGATAGGTGGTCAGATGCGCCTTGTCATTTGCTACATCAGTTTGTTGGCAACAGGTTTTGCCTTGGTCGGTTGTGGTCAGTCTGGAGCTTTGCAGTTACCGAGTGATCAGAATTACGACAAGCGTTCGAAATATTTGTTATATCCCAATGTCGATTCAAAACAGCAGTCTGAACAGAAAGAAGCATCTGAACAGAAACCGCTGGTAGCACCTACTGAGTCTAATCAGCCTTCAACCCCTTAGCTTTTAACTGCTAACGCTTTCATAGAAAGGATACCTTCATGAGTTTTACCCGCATTAATGGGGTTCTGCACGCAGAGCAATGTTCGTTGCAACAACTTGCGCAGCAATTTGGCACGCCACTTTATGTTTATTCAAAAGCAACTTTTGAAAAGCATTATCTCGATATGGATCGTGCATTTAGCTTTATCGATCATCAAATTTGTTTTGCGGTAAAGTCGAACTCTAATATTGCGGTATTGAATGTACTGGCGAAGCTGGGTGCAGGTTTTGATATTGTCACTGGCGGCGAGCTTGCACGTGTACTGAAAGCGGGCGGTGAGGCAGCTAAAATTGTGTTCTCTGGCTTGGGTAAATCGGAAGCTGACATTAAAAAAGCGCTGGAAGTCGGAATTGCCTGCTTTAACGTTGAATCCTATGCAGAGCTGGATCGCATTCAAAAAGTGGCGGCAGAGGTAGATAAAAAAGCCCCAATTTCTTTACGGGTAAACCCAGATGTCGATGCCAAAACCCATCCATATATTTCGACAGGTTTAAAAGAAAATAAATTCGGCATTCCATCGGATAGCGTATTTGAAACTTATCAATATGCAGCCTCTTTGCCGAATCTGGACGTAGTTGGTATCGACTGTCATATCGGTTCGCAATTGACCGAAACTCAACCTTTTGTCGATGCGCTTGATCGCGTGATCATGATGATCGAGAAATTGAAAGAACTCGGGATCAATCTGAAACACATCGATATCGGTGGTGGTTTGGGTGTGACTTATAAAGATGAAGTTCCACCAACTGTTGTCGAGTATGCCAATGCACTGAAACCGGCTTTAGAAAAACTCGGTTTAAAAGTGTATATGGAACCGGGTCGTAGCATTTCTGCCAATGCGGGTGTGTTACTGACCAAAGTTGATTTGTTGAAACCGACCAATCACCGTAACTTTGCCATTATTGATGCGGCAATGAATGACCTGATTCGTCCTGCTTTGTACGAAGCATGGATGGATATTCAGGAAGTCACTCCACGTAGCGATGTTGAAGCAAAAGAGTGGGATGTGGTGGGTGCAATCTGTGAAACTGGTGACTTCTTGGGTAAAGAGCGCAAGCTTGCACTGAAAGAAAATGATGTGCTTGCAGTATTGGGTGCGGGTGCATACGGTTTCGTGATGAGCTCGAACTACAACAGCCGTGGTCGTGCTGCTGAAGTGATGGTCAATGGTGATCAGGCACACTTGATTCGTGAGCGTGAAAGCATTGAATCATTGTGGGATAAAGAACGCTTGTTGCCAGAGGAGTAATTCGAGATGTTTTTAGAATTTACTAAAATGCATGGTCTGGGCAATGACTTTATGGTGGTTGATCTGATCAGTCAGCGCGCTTACTTGGATACCATGACCATTCAGCGTTTGGCTGACCGTCATTTCGGTATTGGTTTCGATCAGCTACTCATTGTTGAACCGCCAGATCTTCCAAATGTCGATTTTAAATATCGTATCTTTAATGCCGATGGTTCTGAAGTAGAGCAATGTGGCAATGGCGTTCGCTGTTTTGCACGTTTTGTGCATGAACGTCAATTGACCACGAAAACCAAAATTAAAGTACAAACCAAAGCCGGTATTGTTGAGCCAGAACTGGGTCAAAATGGTTGGGTTCGAGTGAATATGGGCTATCCAAAATTCTTGCCGAACCAGATTCCATTCCTTGCTGACGCACCTGAAAACTTATACAGCTTAGCCCTAGCCAATGATGAAAGCATTATCATTGATGTGGTCAATATGGGTAATCCGCATGCGGTGACTATCGTTCCGGATGTGCTTACCGCTGATGTTGCGGGTATGGGGCCTCAAATTGAATCGCATGAGCGTTTTCCACAACGCGTCAATGCAGGCTTTATGCAAATCATTGATGAAAATCATGCGCGTTTACGTGTGTTCGAACGTGGTGTAGGCGAGACACTGGCATGTGGCACAGGCGCTTGTGCGGCTGCGGTTTCAGGTATGCGCCGTGGCTTACTTGGAAATGCGGTAGAAATTGAACTTGCCGGCGGGAAGCTGCAAATTGAATGGCGTGAAGGTGATGTGGTTTGGATGACAGGTCCAACAGCAAATGTCTATGAAGGTCGTATCGATTTAAGTTTTTACCAACAATAAAACCCATGATTTGTCTGAAAAAGCACTGTCATCATGATGGTGCTTTTTTATCTGTGGAATCATGGATTGTGCAAGTTAAAAATCAAATAGATATAATGAAAAGAAAGAGCGTATCCTATGATGTGCTTGATTGTTGAATCTAAGCGAGTTAAACCTGAATAATATAATCGCCGTTGATAGCACCGATTAAATACAGTGAGAAAAAACGTGATTGATCCAGAGATGCAGATACGTTCTCCTGCTGATTTATTGCTGATGTGGTTAAAAGAAAGAGAAATTCAAAATCAGTCCAAGCATACTTTGCAGGCCTATGAACGTGATGTCTCGGATTTTTTAAATTTTTGTGAAATCAAAAAACTCAATTTAGCAGATGTTGAATCAACTGACTTACGTGAATTTTTGGCCCAAAAAGTGGAACAGCAGCAACTGAGCTCTAGCAGTCTGCAACGGCTTTTATCTTCCATTCGTCAATTCATGAAATGGGCCGAGCAAGGGCAATATCTGGCTTTTAATCCCGCTGATGATTTTCAGTTAAAACGTCTACCTCGACCGCTGCCCGGTATGGTTGATATTGAAACCATTAATCAAATTTTAGATCAACCCAAACCTGAAAAACCCATCGAACAACAAATGTGGTTACGTGATAAAGCGATTTTAGAATTGCTTTATTCTAGTGGTCTGCGATTGGCAGAAGTACAAGGCTTACGCATTAAAGATATCGATTTTAATAGGCAACTGTTACGCATCACCGGTAAAGGCAATAAAACGCGTGTGGTGCCTTTTGGTTCTAAAGCCAAAGATGCGGTGATGTTGTGGCTGCAAGTTTATCCTTTATGGAATGGTGACTTTGTCCCTGATGCGAATGTGTTTATTACGCAAAAAGGTAATCCGCTAGGTGCGCGACAAATTGAAAATCGGGTTAAATTACAGGCACAACGTGCCGGGGTAAACGTCGACTTGCATCCGCATTTATTACGTCATTGTTTTGCCAGTCATATGTTGTCGAACAGCGGAGATTTGCGCGCTGTACAAGAAATGTTGGGGCACAGCAATTTAACCACAACGCAAATCTATACCCACGTTGATTTTGACCGTTTAGCACAAGTCTATGATCAGGCACATCCGCGTGCACAACTCAAAAAATCGCAGTAAATATCTAAAGAAATCTAAATTTTGTCTTAAAATGATTCTGGATTTTTTCAGCAAAAGAACATAAATTAATGAAACTTAAATAAATCTAGCGGTAGTATTGCGCAATATCGCTGGCGTTTTAAACTATTGTAGAATAATAAAAAGCCAATTTATCAGGTATAAAAATCAACTATAAACAGGTAATAGGTGGCATGAATAATGCTGAATAATGAAGTTATTTGTTGTTTCACTGGATGTTACACAAAGTTTGGAAGTCAAAAATGATAGGGAAAACAATGATCTCAGATATTCAAGAAAAATATGATTTATTGAGTAATGAGCAAAAAGAGATTTTTGCAGGCTATGGTTTGCGTCAGGTTAAGCATTTTGTTGAAATAAGTTTGCCCAATATTGAACCATCTTTACCAGAAAATACCCAGGTCCAAGGCATCAATGCTGAAGGTAAGGTACAAGCGCTCAATACTAAGACACAACAAGGCTATATCTGGATTTCAGACTTGCAATGGCAGGAACGACCGATTGCTACGGTGGATGTTGATTTAAAACAAGACTTTTTAGAAGTGTGGGAGATATTTAATCTTCAAGAATATGATCTGATTGATTTAAGCCATATTCACCGTGATTTTTTACAACATTATCATGTTTAATGGGTTGTTTTAGTCTGCCTAAATTGAGCATTATCTATTTGATAAAGCACATGTCTTTGCAAGGGACTACTGTTATCTAAAGCAGGGTGATTGAAGTAGTCTTTAAATTGCATGCCTAAACGTTGCATAACGGCTTGAGATTTTGTGTTTTGTACTGCGGTGAATGCAACCACTTGGTCTAGCTTGAGTGAATCAAAAGCAAAGTGTAAACAAGCCGTTGCAGCTTCGGTCGCAAAACCATTGCCCCAATATTTCTGCTCAAGTCGCCAAGCGATTTCGGTACAGGGCGAAAAGGTAAATTGACTGGGCTGGGCATTTAATCCTGTGAAGCCAATAAAATCCCCACTTTGTTTTAATTCGACTGCCCAGAAACCCCAGCCTTGAGTTTCAATAATTCTTTGAAACTTATGCGCTAGCACATCACTTTGTTTCGGAGTTAAACAATGGGGAAAATAACGCATCACTTCAGTGTTAGAGTTCAATGCATAAAACGGCTTGAGATCAGAATCTTTCCATGGTCTTAAAATTAAACGCAATGTCTCAAGCTGTATGCTCATCCTGTCCTCCTAAAGATCATCCAGTGGAAGCTGGAAACTCTGTTTAATAATCTGACTGGGTAAATCCGTTTTGACACTGGTAATGCCATTTTTCTTGGTTAAATGCGTGGACTGAAATTTACGATAACTTTCCAAGTCGGGTACCACCACTTTTAGCATGGCATCACATTCACCTAAAATAATATAGCACTCCATCACTTGAGGCAGTTCTTTCATCGCCTCGATAAAGCAATCGATCGTTTCAGCATCCTGACCCACCAACCAGATACGTGAAAACAGAATTAGTTGTAAACCAATTTTTTGTGGGTCAACCACGGTGGTGTAATTTTGAATGACACCGGCTTCTTCGAGCAATTTCACTCGACGCAAACAAGAAGATGGTGACAACCCAATTTCACGGGCAAGATCGTTATTTTGCATGCGCCCATTATTTTGCAATGCACGAATGATATTTTTATCGGTACGATCCAGCTTTACTGAAATAGATTTAGAAGATAGTTTCATAAATTAGAATATAATTCGAAAAATAATCATAATTATAGAATAATTTGAAATCCTATTTTGTGGTATTTATTCGATACTAATTTCCACTTTCAAGACATGGAAAGGGAAAAGGAAATGTCTGTATTTGCACTGTTTGCCTTAACGGTTATCCCGCTTATTTTTACACCTGGACCAGATATGTTGTTTATCTTGTCACAAGTGATGGGGAAAGATGCAAAAGCAGGCATGATGGCAACGGTCGGGGTTTGTCTGGGATATTTAGTCCATTCTGTTTTGGTGGCCTTAGGTATTGCAGCTATTATTGTTTCCTTCCCAGTGTTATTTGAAACTATTCGTTGGCTCGGGATTGCTTATCTATTATTTTTGGCTTTTAGTTTAATCAAGTCGGTTTTTAGCAATAAGAAATTGGCGATTGAAAACAAAAGCACATCGAAACCAATTCAAAAAGGCTTTTTTACTGCTTTGCTGAATCCAAAAGGCATGTTGATTTACTTTGCAATTTTGCCGCAATTTATCAATAAAGCCGGAGACACCGTGACGCAAGGTTTGATCTTATCGTTTATTTTTATCGGATTGATCTTTGTGGTGTACTGCAGTTTGAGTTTGATTTTTGCCAAAATCACCCAAAAAACCCAGATCGATGCACGTAAACAAAAATGGATTGATGGCGGTTCGGGTGGTTTATTAATGCTTGCTGCAACCTGGTTAATCATTCATTGACACGTCTATAAAAAGCATGTCATCACGACATGCTTTTTAAGTAGAACGGGATTTGCAAATTAAAACTAATTTATTACCAGTTTATTCTAAAAAAATGATCATTTTTGCTACAACTAGAGCAGGGAAAAACCTCTTATCTGTCTTAAATGACAGTTCGCAACTTTGTGGTTTGAGCAAGAAGGCTAAGCTGTTCGAGCTAAAAAATAATCGAAAACAAGGGGTAAATCAGAACTTTTGATGAAGTTAATTAGATAAAAACATAATAAAAATCAATGTTTAAAAATAAATAAATATTGAGCGAATTCATCTTAATAAAAACACTTCAAAAAAAATATGAACGCCTAGTTCAAGTAATTTACGCATTTTTACAGCTCTTTCGATAATTGTGACTTGACCGAAATGCCATACACATTGCAAGATAGGGCACCTAAAAATTTTTAAGTGAAGAGTTATTCTAACTTTTCTCAACATTTACTTTTGCTAAAACAGCCGAGGATTACATGAAGGCTCTTGTTGCTGTAAAACGTGTGGTTGATGCCAACGTTAAAGTTCGCGTTAAACCGGACAATAGTGGGGTAGACCTGACTAACGTTAAAATGTCGATCAACCCATTCTGTGAAATCGCAGTGGAAGAAGCGGTTCGTTTAAAAGAAAAAGGAACAGTTTCAGAAATCGTTGTGGTTTCTATCGGTCCTAAAGAAGCGCAAGAACAAATCCGTTCTGCTATGGCTCTGGGTGCTGACCGCGGGATCCTGGTAGAGACTGCTGACGAGATTGGTGCACTTGAAGTGGCTAAAATCTTGAAAGGCATTGTAGAACAAGAAAAACCAGAACTGATCCTGCTCGGTAAACAAGCGATTGATGACGACTCGAACCAGGTGGGTCAGATGCTTGCTGCTTTACTGGGTGCCGGTCAAGGTACATTTGCTTCTGTCGTTAATGTTGCTGGTGATAAAGTTCAGGTTACGCGTGAAGTGGATGGTGGTTTACAGACGGTTGAATTGAACCTTCCTGCAATTATCACCACGGACTTGCGTTTGAACGAGCCACGTTATGCTGCTCTGCCAAACATCATGAAAGCGCGTAAAAAACCGCTGGATGTGAAGTCTCCTGCAGATTATGGCGTTTCAGCGACCACTAAACTTAAAACAGTGAAAGTTGAACCACCAGCAGAACGTAAAGCTGGCGTACAAGTGAAATCTGTTGACGAGCTTGTTGCAAAACTTAAAAACGAAGCGAAAGTGATCTAATACAGAAGGATAAAATCATGAGTATTTTAGTTATCGCTGAGCACGACAATAAAGCACTAAACGCTGCTACTTTAAACGTTGTTGCTGCAGCTCAAAAAATCGGTGGTGATATCACTGTATTGGTTGCTGGTTCTGGCGCTCAGGCCGTTGCTGACCAAGCGGCTCAAGTGGCGGGTGTCAGCAAGGTATTGCTTGCTGACAACGCGGCTTATGCACACCAGTTGGCTGAAAACGTGGCTAAACTCGTTGCCGAGTTAGGCAAGGGTTATAGCCATATCCTGGCTGCATCTACCTCAAATGGTAAAAACGTATTGCCACGTGCTGCTGCACTTTTAGACGTCAGCATGATCACGGATATCGTTGCGGTTGAAAGCGCTAAAACTTTCAAACGTCCAATCTATGCAGGTAACGCCATTGCAACGGTAGAATCTTCGGAATCTGTTGTGGTTGCCACTGTTCGTGGTACTGCATTTGATCCTGTCGCGACCACAGGCGGTTCTGCGGCAGTTGAAGCGGTAAGCGACGTTCAAGATGCGGGCATCTCTAAGTTTATTTCTGAAGAGATTGTTAAATCTGAACGTCCTGAACTCACAGCTGCGCGTATTGTGGTGTCTGGTGGTCGTGGTGTGGGTTCAGGTGAAAACTATCACACCATCCTTGATCCATTGGCGGACAAGCTGGGTGCTGCTCAAGGTGCTTCACGTGCTGCAGTGGATGCTGGCTTCGTTCCTAACGACATGCAAGTGGGTCAAACAGGTAAAATCGTTGCACCTGACCTGTACATCGCTGTCGGTATTTCTGGTGCGATTCAGCATTTGGCGGGGATGAAAGATTCTAAAGTGATCGTTGCGATCAACAAGGATGAAGAAGCGCCAATCAATGCGGTTGCTGACTACTGGTTAGTGGGTGACTTGAACACTGTAGTTCCAGAATTGGTTTCTAAAATCTAATTTCTGAACACAGTTCAAAAAGACGCTCTTGCGCAAGCAGTGAAAGCAATGCTTTCCTGTTTTGCTCAGGGGCGTTTTTTATTGTTGAAATTTTTTAAATAAATCATAGCTGATTTAACCGATTCAAGATTGAAGTGTTTTCATACCTCATTTGAATGCTTAAGCGAGACTTATGGCTTTCCCGATAGATATAAATTCGCGCCATTTCTAAGTGGTTTGGATGGATGTTTGGATAGGTTACTCGTCATTGATTCTGTATGCAGATAAATGAGCAAAATGAGCAGCTCAATGCAACAAGATTTTGAGGTATTTGGTTGTGTAGATTTGAATTAAAGTCAGTGAAAAAATGAACTAATTCACATAAAATGCCGACAATTAAAAAAGATTAAAAAATAAACGATAAATTGTAGAAAATTAACAAGATTAAGATGGCTTATAAGAGACAAAAACAACAGAATTTATGCTATAATTTACGGCTGTATTTAGACTTTAACTCAGCTTATTTTGGGTTAATTTTTTGCTAGATTGATTATATAAAACGAGCAGTTCCAAATACTGTTTGTAATAAGGAGTATGCATGAGCCTATCGGAAATCCGACCGATTGCCATTGAGGATGAACTCAAAAGCTCATATCTCGACTATGCCATGAGTGTTATTGTTTCTCGTGCATTACCAGACGTGAGAGATGGCTTAAAACCCGTTCATCGTCGTGTGCTTTTCGCTATGCACGAGTTAGGCAATGACTACAACAAAGCGTATAAAAAGTCTGCCCGTGTGGTGGGTGACGTAATCGGTAAATATCACCCGCATGGTGACTCAGCTGTTTACGAAACCATTGTACGTATGGCACAAGAATTTAGCTTGCGTTATCAATTGGTCGATGGTCAGGGTAACTTTGGTTCTGTAGATGGCGATAGTGCTGCGGCAATGCGTTATACCGAAGTTCGTATGCGTAAGCTCACGCATGAACTTTTGGCTGACCTGGAAAAAGATACAGTCGAATGGGAAGACAACTACGATGGCTCTGAGCGTATTCCTCAGGTCATGCCAACCCGTGTACCAAACTTACTGATTAACGGTGTTACCGGTATTGCAGTGGGTATGGCGACCAATATGGCGCCGCACAACATGACTGAAGTTGTGAATGCTTGCCTTGCCTATGCCAATGATCCAAATATCAGCATCGAAGGTTTGATGCAACATATTTCTGGTCCAGATTTCCCTACAGGCGGTATTATTTACGGCAAATCGGGGATTGTGGATGCGTACCGTACCGGTAAAGGCCGTTTGCATATTCGTGGTAAATATCACTTCGAAGAAGATCCGAAAAACGGTCGTATCACCATTGTATTTACTGAAATTCCATATCAAGTCAATAAAGCAAAAACGATTGAACGTATTGCTGAACTCGTAAAAGAGAAAAAACTTGAAGGGATCTCAGAACTTCGTGACGAGTCTGATAAAGACGGGATGCGTATTGCGATTGACTTAAAGCGTGGCGAAAACGCTGAAGTGATTGTAAATAACCTGTTCCAAAATACGCAACTTGAAAACTCTTTCAGTATCAACATGGTCTGCCTGGACAACGGTCAGCCGAAGTTGATGAACCTGAAAGACATCATTGCGGCGTTTATCCGTCACCGTCAAGAAGTGGTTACACGTCGTACCATGTACGAGTTACGCAAAGCGCGTGAACGTGGTCATATCTTGGAAGGTTTGACGGTTGCTCTGGCAAATATTGATCGCATCATTGAAACCATTAAGACTTCTGCAAATCCTGCTGAAGCGCGTGAGCGTTTACAAGTCGGTGAGTGGTCTGCAGGTGGTGTGGTTGCATTGCTTGAAAAAGCAGGTTCAGTTTCTGTACGTCCTGAAATTATTGAAGGCGAAGACCTGTCTAAACCGTATGGTTTTGATGGTGGCATTTACCGCCTTTCACCTACGCAAGTCGGTGCGATTTTAGAGTTGCGTTTACACCGCTTAACCGGTCTTGAACAAGACAAGTTGCATGCTGAATATTCTGATATTTTAGCTCAAATTGCTGAATATACTGCAATTTTGAATGACTTTAATTTGTTGATGAATGTGATTCGTGAAGAGTTGGCGCTTATTATTCAACAATATGGTGATGCGCGTAAAACTGCCATTATTGAATCACGTATCGATTTCTCTCGTGAAGATTTAATTCCTGAAGAGCAAATGGTACTGACTGTTTCTAAAACAGGTTATGCGAAAACTCAACCATTGTCTGACTATGCCGCTCAGCGTCGTGGCGGTCGTGGTAAGTCTGCAACATCAATGAAAACTGATGATTACATTCAGCATCTGATTGTGACATCGAACCATGCGACAGTTCTATGCTTTACCAATGTCGGTAAAGTCTATCGCCTGAAAGTTTACGAAGTGCCACAAGCATCTCGTGGTGCAAAAGGTCGCCCAATGGTGAACTTGTTGCCGCTTGATGCCAATGAAACGATTACAGCGATTCTTCCTGTGATTGATGCACCGAAGAAATTTAAAGATCGTCTGGCCGATTTCCAGGCATTTGTGAAAGCCAATGCTGCGAAACTGCAAGAAAATGAAATCATCAATTCGCATTTTGTTGAACTTGAAGCGGCTTTAGCCGAGCTTGAAGATGGTGCAGATGACTTGTCTGATGCATTGCGTACTCAATTAAAACAATTGGGTCTTGAGCTATCGACTACTGATTTAGATGATGAAATCATTGCTGACTTTGCACAGCAAGCTGAAGCAGTTCGTAAAAACTTCTATGTGTTTATGGCGACCGAGTACGGTACGATTAAACGTGTAGAACTTGAACAATTCTCGAATGTTCGTTCAAATGGTTTACGTGCGATTGAGCTGAATGGCGATGACACCTTGATTGGTGTTGCGATTACCGATGGCGAACAGCAAATCATGTTGTTCTCGAATGAAGGTAAGGCAATTCGCTTCGCAGAAACTGACGTTCGTTCAATGGGTCGTTCTGCCAAAGGTGTACGCGGTATGCGCGTGACCATCGGTGCAGCAGCCTTACTTGAAGATGCAGAAACTGATGTAGATTCAGATGATGAAGATACTTCAGATTCGGCATTAATCAGCCGTATCGTTTCGTTGGTGGTTGTACCGGAAACTGGCGAAGTGCTTTGTGCATGTGCCAATGGTTACGGTAAACGTACCCCGGTGGGCGAATTCCCAACCAAAAAACGTGGTGGTAAAGGTGTGATTGCAATTAAAACATCTGAACGTAACGGTGAATTGGTCGGTGCAGTATCCATTGATGAAAGCAAAGAACTGATGTTGATTTCTGATGGTGGTACGATGGTTCGTACCCGTGCTTCAGAAGTTGCTACAACAGGTCGTAATGCACAAGGTGTTCGTCTAATCCGTTTGGGTAATGAAGAAGTCTTGGTTGGTGTTGTTTCTGTAGATGCCGTTGAAGAAGAAGAGTTTATTGAAGCAGTTGAAGGCGAAGAAGTCATTGCCTCTGAAGCTTTGATTGATTCTGAAACTTTGGTGGATGATGAAACGATTGCTGATGAAGCTGAAAGTGAATCAGATTTAAGAGATTCTGACGAAGAATAAGTTTTGACTTAAAAAGAAGGGCGCTTAGGCGCTCTTTTTTTGTTATAAATATAAAAATTAATAAGAGATCAGGAATGATTTGTCATTTGTGTTTGGAAGATAAAAAGTTAATAAAATCACACTCAATTCCAAATGGAGTATTTAAAAAGTTAAAAAATAATTCTATTAATAACTCACTTTTAATACAGTTAAATGCCAAAGTAGATAGCTTGGTTGAACTAACTCAAAATACGTTTAATTATGAATTGCTTTGTGCCGAATGTGAACAGCATTTAGGAAAATTAGAAAAAGTCTTTTTGGAAACTATACGGTCTCAGAAATATAAAAATAAAGTAGGGAAGTATTTGATCATTGAAAGTGATAATTTGGATGTAATTAAAATAGTTATTTGTTCAATATTTTGGCGCATGTTTTATGCAAAGAGGGCATACCCTCAATTTAATTTTATACATATAGATAAGGAGATGGCTGAAAAATTACGATTAAGTATTCTAAATAAGGATATTAATTTCCTGCTAGATATAGATGTAAATATTTATCCTGTAAGGGATAAGGTACATGATATGAAAAAGTGTGTAGGATTTTATCCCTCTGATTGCAAAAAATTTTATTACTTACTTATAGAAGGATTATTGATTGAGATATTTAATCCTAAAAATTTAGGCAAAATAAAAATTGGAAAAAATAAAGTTACTACTGTAGAAATTGATCCAAGAAAAGATAAGAAGCTTTTTCAAGTTCTATATCAACCACATGCAAAGCTCAGAAACGAATTATTTCCTCAAAAAATTTTAAATCAGTTAAATTTTAAAAAATGAACCAACTATATTTTCAAGATGTGAATAAATCAAAAAAGGAAGCCGAAGCTTCCTTTTTTGATGTTATAGATTATGCAGCTTCTTTCATTTCAACTTGATAATCTTTTTGCTTTTCAGCATCGAATTGACCTTCCCATTTACTGATCACAAGAACAGCCAACGAGTTACCAATTACATTCAACACAGTACGTGCCATATCTAGAATACGGTCAATACCAGCAATAAATGCCAAACCTTCAAGTGGAATGCCCACACTACCCAATGTCGCCAACAGCACAACGAAAGACACGCCCGGAACACCGGCAATCCCTTTAGAGGTAATCATTAAGGTAAGAACCAAAATCACTTGCTGTGTCACACTTAAATCAATACCGTAAAGTTGCGCAATAAAGATAGCCGCAATACTTTGATATAAGGTCGAACCATCTAGGTTGAATGAATAACCGATTGGAATGACGAAACTGGTAATAGACTTAGGCGCGCCATATGCTTCCATTTTTTCCATGATACGCGGTAAGACGGTTTCAGAACTTGCAGTTGAATAGGAAAGAATCAGTTCATCTTTTAGAATTTTAATAATTTCCCAAATGCTGAAACCACAGAATTTAGCAACTAAACCTAAAATGACAAAGATGAAGAAGAAAATAGCGCCATAAACCAGAAGAGCCAACTTCAATAATGGAAGCAGAGAACTAAATCCAAAGTTCGCAACTGTTGCCGCAATCAGGCCAAACACACCAAAAGGTGCGAATAGCATGATCATGTGCGTCACTTTGAACATGGTTTCAGAAATCGCATGCAACACATCAATTAATGGTTTCTTGGTTTCTTTCGCTAAAGATCCTAAACCAATACCGAAAATCACTGAGAAGAAGATAATTGGCAACATATGCCCATCAGTCAGTGAACCGAAAATATTGGAAGGAATTAAAGAGAGAACAGTATTCACCAGACCATGTGACTGGTTACTCACTTCATTTGTGGTTTGCTGATATTGAGAAATGTCAGTTTGCGTTAAACTCGACATATCAATACCGGCACCCGGCTGAAATACATTTGCCGCAACTAAACCAATAATAATGGCCACTGTGGTAATAATTTCAAAATAGACAATGGTTTTAAAACCGAGCTTACCTACATTTTGACCATGACTTGCATTTGCAATACCTAAAATCAGCATTGAAACCACAAGTGGAATGACGATCATCTTAATCAAATTAATAAAGATTGAACCCAAAGGACTCAGCAGATTATTAATCAGAGTTTCACGATATTCGGGAGAATAATGTAGAAAAGAGCCTACAAGCACACCTAAAATGAGCGCAATTACGATTTGCCACGCAAGGCTAATCTTAATCTTCTTCATGCTAAGCCCTTAAAATCAGATATTTAGTGAAAAAAATGCTGTAATAACGCTGTCGACATCATAAAGACATGTTAATGGAAGCATGGGAATGAATAATATAAAAAATATTCATGAAATATGAACAAAGGGCTATTTTGCATCGATTAGTATATTCAATCTAACTTTTTTCTTCACAATTGATGCGATGGGTTAAAAAAAACTCAGTTTTAGCTGTAAATTTAATTAAATTGTAAAGTTTTATTTAATAATCTTATAAGAAAGACGATCAAACTCTTATTTTTGATCCTGTTTGGTCAGGCGGAAATATCCCCAAACCAATAACAGAGCTCCCAGAGTCGCCAAATAAATCATTTTTGGAATCACAATATTTAAAGGCACGCCCATTTGATTCAACTGAATAAACATTTGAATGCCTTGAGTTGAAGGCAAGATATTTCCGAGCCATTGCATCCACTCAGGCATGGCTGCATGTGGCCACGCTGTCCCTGACAGTAAAAATAGCGGAATAGACGTAAAGACAATCACATGGCCTGCACGTTCAGGCATATCTAAAAATGAAGCAATGACCATGGTCAGACCAATCACGCAACTGATAAAAATCGGTACGCCAATCAGCATGCCGAAGAAATTTCCACCATGCGGATAATCATAGAACCAGAAAGTAAAGCCAAATAAATAGAAACAGCCCAAACAGCCAATGGTTAAAATGGCACTAAAGATGGCAAAAAATTCAGTTTTGCTGGGTCGCCAGTTTTGCAGTCGATAACCTGCAATCAGCATACTTAAACCCAAAACAATCGTCTGATAAATAATTAAAGGGGCAATGGCTGGAAAAATATAACTGCCATAACCGGACATGGTATTGAATAACGGAATTTGATGAATGGAAAGTGCAGGGGAGAAATGCGAAATATCACCAAATTTCTGCGCCCGTTCAGCAATGGCATATTCAATTGAAGTCGCTAAACCCAAACCAATCTGTTTGGTCCTTAAAAAATAGGCCGTACTTAAATATAAGCCAATGCCACCGACTTCACCGCGACGAATGCTGTTGGATAAATTTTCCGGCAATAACAAAATACCATCCGCTTGCTGGTTTTTCACCATCATTTCGGCTTCAGCAAAATTGCCTGTGACTGCCTTGATTTTCACATTCGGGCTTTTTGAGACTTCACCAATAATAGAGGAGGTGATCATGCTTTGTTCTTCATCCACAATCACAATCGGTAAAGACTCGGCATGTTCGGCTTTGTAAGCGGTGGGGTAAAAGAAGCTATAAAAAAATACAGAAAGTACCAAAGTGGTAAAGATTGAAGCATTACGTGTAATATCTTTAAAGGTTTTGAAGTAAAAGCGTAGGAAGTCTTTGATGCTATTTTTCATGACTTAACTTCCTTTAAATATTTACTCAGGAAGAAATAGGCAGTAGCAAAATAGAGCAGACAATAAATAGCCAACACCGCAAGTGGTAATAGGGAAATAGATACAGGACTGCCAATCACCCATTGTTCAGTTTGCAATTTCGCATAGGGCGTATAAGGAATAATACTGGCCCAAAATTGGGTAAATAGTGGCGCATTATTTAAAGGTAAAGTCACCCCTGCAAAACTTAAAGACGACCCCCCATACACCGCAATAAGACCGAAAGACTTGGCTAAGTCACGGGTGGCTAAAACCACAGTACTACTCATAAAAGCATAAGCGCTATAAAAGAAAAACTGACCAAGTAGAATGATCCATAAGTGACCTGCGACAAACCAGCCACGAATTTCAATCAGCCAGAACATCCACACCCACGTCCATGCTGTAAAAATCAGTACATAGGTTAAATTTTTGGCAAATAAGGCACTAAAAATAGTACGTTGATTGAGCCATTTTCCTGTGCTGTTAAATTTAAGTTCTTGTCCAACCGCAAAAGCCACACAACAACACAGCAGTAAATGCAAGATTGCCGGAACCACAAACGGTTCTAAGTAGAACTCGTAACTCAAACCGGGATTATATAAAGGCGATATTTTGACATTTGGCGTAGGAATATCTACATAAGGAATTATATTTTCCAGATAATTGTGTCCTGTAAAATCCGCCATTGCCTCTACGGTACTGACCAGCATTGCAGAGGAAATGCTATTTCCGACACTAAAATAGCTTTGATTGAATACAATGCTAATCTCGGCATCTTCGGCTTGAACCAGTCGCTGTTCCGCACCGGCCGGAATAGAAATATAACCCCAGATTTTGGTTTGATTGAGCAGACGTTCAACTTCATCCGGGCTTTGTGAAATAATCACGATGTCTAGAGTGGAATTATGGCTGACATATTTTGCAATATTTCGGCTCAGTTCACTTTGGTCTTGGTCAATGATTGCAATGGGTAAATGTTCAGGCTTGCCCTGATAAAACATGCTGCTAAATAATACAATAATAAATAAAGGCGCAAGTGTGACTAAGCACAAGTCCCATTTATGTGTCAGTAAATAGCGTAATTCACGCAGCATGCCAGACCACATTATTTCGGCTCTGCAATTTTAAACAGCACGCTCATGCCCACTTTTAAATCTGCAATCGGTTGTACAGGCGCTAAATGAACTTTAAAACTACGAATGTCATAACCACCGGTTTGGCGTGTGGTTTTAATGGTGGCAAATTCACCTTCAGCATCTATATTTTTAATTTTAAAAGTCGCAGTTTGATTTAAGGCTGGAATGAAACCTTCAATGGTTTTGCTTTTATAAACTTGCGCATAGATGTCTTCACGGACATCCACACTCACCCATAAATCATCATCCTCAATAAGGCTGACTATAGGTACAGCGATTGCCACCAGTTCAGAGGCTTTACCATAGGTTTTAGACACTGTGCCATTAATCGGGGAAAGCAATTTGGTTTCCGCTTCTAATGCATTGGCTTCCGCAACCGCCGCTTTGGTAATTTCCACCTGTGCATTGGCTAAAGATTTTTGTTCTGGTGTGCTGCCACGCTTGGCACGTTTATATTGTTGATAAGCCGCTTCGGTAATTTGACTGGCTGAAGCTGCTGCAGCTTGCATTTCATCCCGACGTTGGCGCGAAATAACCCCTTCTTTAAACAGGTTGGCACCACGTTGATAAGTGGTTTGCGCTAAAGTCTGCTGCGCTTTTAGGCTTTGCCAGTTGGCATACAGAGTTTCGATATTTTCTTGCTGCGAACCACGATCGGCAGTGGATTGCAGTGCTAAAGCAGATTGCAAAGAAGCTAGAGCCTGCTGTTTTTTTGCATCGACTTCAGGGCTGAATAATCGTACTAACTCCTGACCTTTTTTAACTTTATCCCCCTCATGCACATAGACTTCTTCAATGCGACTCGGCACTTTGGTGCTGACATGAATGGTTTCCGCTTCAACCCGACCTTGCAGCTCAACTTGTTTGGGTTGGTAGCTTTTCCATAAACCGAAAGCAATTAAGCCTAAGAGTAGAATCAGCACGATGAGGCTTACAACTTTAATGAAAGCTGATTTTTTGGGATTTGGCTTGGTATTTTCAGTCGTCTGAGCTTGTTCTGAATAACTGAAAAATGCGTCATCTGCATGGGTCTGCTGTTCAGAGGTTTCTTGAATATCTGCTTTGCTGCTTTGAGCTGATGTATCTGTAGAGCTTCCTTCTGATGAGGCATTTTCTACATCTTGATCAGGCTTGTTTTGATCTTGATTCATGTTTTTCCCCATCAAAAATTAACGGATATAGTTGGTTTGAGCTTGATTGACATAGCTTTGAAATTGATTGATCGAGCCGTGGCTTTGCAATAAAGCCGCCAGAGACATCACATATTTATAAGCATTCAGCGCCATTTCACTTTTTAAACCGATTAGGGCATTTTGCGCATCAACGACTTGGGTAGCGGTGCCCATATCTTCTTTAAAGGACAGAGTTTGAATACGCAGGTTTTCCTGTGCAGCTTTCATATTTTGCTGTAGCAACTGATGACTTTGCTGGGCGGTGGTCACTTCGCTATACGACTTATAAATTATATTTTCAATTTCCTGCTTGCTGCGTTCAGTCATCAGTTCAGAAGCATAGCGTTGTAATTCGGCAGCCTGAATGTTTTTATTTTTATCGACCCCTGAAAACAGGTTATAGCGTGCCACCACACCGACAATCCAGTTTTGTTTTTCATCCAGACTGTATTCCCCAAAGGCAAAAAGATTGGGCTTTTTCGCTGCACTTTGCGCTTTGACATTGGCATTGGCCAGCTGGGTATCCATTTTCATTTTACGAATCAGGGAAGATTGATCCTGATAGGTTTTTAGCAAGCTATTTAAAGACTGGCTTTGCGTAGAATTCACAAAAAGCGGGGTGCTAAGCTCCGTAATCTGACTGCTTTGCAAAAGATTATTCAGTTGAAAAAGACTCGATCTGAGATTGGCTTCAGCATTTTGATAAATCCGCTGCGCATTGTTTCTTGCCACTTCAAACTGCATGCGCTGACCTTTGCTAATAAAACCCTGCTTTTCCAGTTTGAGTGCATTGTTATAGTGGGTTTGCATGGCATTAAAATTGGAACGGCTTGAATCGAGTAATTGTTTTTGTAGTTGTGCATTAAAATAAGCCTGAATCAGTTCAAAGCGTTGCAGGTCTTGTTGTTGCTGGGTGTTAAGCTGGCTGCGCTGTGCTTTAATACTGGCGACTTCTTTGGCACTGGAAGTCAGTCCGCCGGTATAAAGCGGCATCAATACTGAAACCGTGGGACGAATCACTTGATCTTCCAAAATCACATTCGCAGAATCAGGAAATAAGCCTATACCGCTGTGAATGGTTTGATTGAGACCTTCTTTTAAAGGATCAGCTATTACTGAAGGGAGGTTTTGCTGATTCACACGATCGTTGATGCCTTGAGAAAGCGTTTGTTCCAAATTTTTTTTAAAAGAATCGAGCGGAATATCCACTTCATTATGAAAAGCATAAGCCCGTACATTTAAGTCCACACGGGGCAGCCCTAAACCTTTTACTGCTTCAGCTTCAAGTTGGGAAGCCTGCTGCAAGGCCTGATTGGCTTGGGTGCTATACGAATCCTTTAAAATTGATTGTTCAGCTTGTGCATAACTGATGCTTTGAGCCAATGTTGTCGTTGCATAAAGAGTGGCGCTAGACAATAGAGCAATCTTGATTATTGTTCTGATGGTCTGGTCTATATTTTCTTGTGCCCATGTCAAATTCAGTAACATAAATTCGGCTCTCAACATCATTGTTATAAATTATACATCGCTTGAAAATAAGATGTCTTTATTGTTGTTCGCAGTCGTGTTTAATATGCAATTGTATATTAAGGACTATTTAAAATTAAAGCTACAACGTCCTTACTCGATAATGCGACAAAAAGACTGTGAGTGAATACGAATAAAGTCTGGCATAGCAACCTGGGTAAGCCATTTCAATTTATAGGAAGTAACCCCACGAAACTGACGTGATGGGAAGGTGATGTTCCAATAGCCAATTTAAAACAATAAAAAAATCGAATATAAATCCTCAATTAATCTGTCTTGGTTTACGCTGGATCGAGTTTGCTATTCATGTTTTTTGGTGGTTCTTATTCATGTCGTTATTGTGATTTCTAGTATGATTACCAGTTTAATTGTTCGTACAGTCAGTTATTTAATCATGGATGGAACCGTTTAATGAAATTATTAAACCGAAAACAACAATAGTCCTTTATTGAACTTTTGACTTTAAATGTCCGACAGCATTGAAATATTTTCAGGATAATTTACTGCAAGCACAAGCTATCTGTGGTTAAATGCCGTTATTTTATTGTGTTTCACTTTGAAAGGAAAAATCATGCGCGCGTACAATTTCTGTGCTGGCCCTGCTGCATTACCGACTGCCGTTTTAGAAAAAGCCCAAGCTGAAATGCTCGATTGGCATGGCAAAGGTCTTTCGATCATGGAAATGAGTCACCGTAGTAGTGACTATGTGGCTGTGGCAGAAAAAGCAGAAGCAGATTTACGCAAATTGATGAACATACCAGAGAACTATAAAGTATTGTTCTTACAGGGTGGTGCTTCACTTCAATTCTCTGCAATTCCTTTAAACCTTTTAGGCAAAAATAATAAAGCAGATTATATCCACACCGGAATCTGGTCTGAAAAAGCGTTAAAAGAAGCAAAACGCTATGGCGACATCAATGTCGTGGAAGCAGGCACAAGCATTAATGGTAAGTTAGCGATTACTGATCAAAGCCAGTGGAATTTATCTGACGATGCTGCTTATGTGCATTATGCAGATAATGAAACCATTGGTGGTCTTCAATTTGCGGGTATTCCTGAAGTGAATGCACCATTGGTGTCTGATTTATCTTCAAGCATTCTTTCCGCACCGATTGATGTGTCCAAATTTGGTTTAATCTATGCAGGCGCGCAAAAGAATATTGGTCCTGCAGGCTTAACTTTAGTGATTATTCGTGATGATTTGCTTGATCAAGCGAAACCTGAAATTCCAAGCATTTTGAAATATTCTGCACAAGCGAAGAATGATTCAATGGTGAATACGCCATCAACCTATGCTTGGTACTTGTCTGGTTTAGTATTTGAATGGCTGCTTGAAAATGGTGGTGTTGAAGCCATTCACAAAGTAAACCTTGAAAAAGCCAAATTGCTTTATGGCTATATCGATGCGAGTGATTTCTACGCGAACCCAATTGCAGAACAAAACCGTTCAATCATGAATGTTCCATTTACTTTGGCAAATGCGGATTTAGATAAATTGTTCTTGAAAGAAGCTGAACAAAATCATCTTCTTAATTTGGCAGGTCACCGTTCAGTTGGTGGTATGCGTGCAAGTATTTATAATGCCGTACCATTAGAAGGTGTACAGGCTCTTGTTAAGTTTATGGATGACTTTGCGAAACGCAATGGTTAAGCCCTAAAGTTAAAAAAGCCCATCATATGATGGGCTTTTTATTATCTGTTGAAAGTTGAAACAAGTCTGTTGAAAATCAGGTGTTAAAATAAGCTTAAAGAATAAAGAGATGTAAAAGATAGGCAGACATAAACATGCCTAATACAAAAAATAAGCATGAGATGGTGTCTAACTGGAAGCGTTTTCCAAGTTGATGTTCAACTTGTTGTATATTTTCTTCTTGCACGATTTTCATGGAAAGCTCTATTCCGATTTATTTATCGTTAATTCCTATTTCTAATTTGCATTTTTATCATAAAAAATTGATTAAATAAAGTACTAAATAAAAATATGTAATTAAAATATTTATTTTATCGAAATAAATATCGCATTTATTCTCAGCTTCTTATCAATCAAGGGTTGGACTGTATAAAAAGCTTAAAAATTAACCATAAAATATAATCAGCAGCGTATTTTAAAAGATAAAATTTTGAATTTAAAATTGGGGATAAGTGTATTTTATTTTGAATTTAAAAACGTTAAATATAATGTTTAGCTGTGGATAAATATGTAGCATCATTCAAAACGAGATAATAAAAAATGGGCATAAAAAAGCAGCTAAATTGTGATATTAAGCATCACAATATTCAGCTGCTGTTTGTAGCTTACTGTTTTTTAGAATGAATATTGACTTGAATCCACAGGTTGCCTCGAATAAATTGACCAATCTGAAAGTCTTTATTGGCTGCATTCTTGGTCGCAATACGGATCAGGGTTGCTTCCTGGTTTTCATCATGAATTAAAGCAACGTCATAAAGCGTGTAGTCTTGCTCCATAAACGACATTGAAGTTTTACCGACAATATTACCCTGGAACCAGGCTTCATCTTCTTGGCCCATGTTTTCGCCATAAAGATAAGCCACCATTTTTGAGAAATCGACAGTGACGGGTTCTTTATCATCTTCCGATTTAGGCTCCCAGGCATCAATCTGTTCTTGCAAATTGGCAGGGGCAACACCGTCATTGGCTGCTAAAATATCATTTAAAGCACGGTGGTGTTTAATGGATGCAGGATCATCGACCACCAAGTGTTCATGGTCTGAAACAGCTTCAAGTTCATAAGCCCATGCATTTAACTGAGCAAGATAGGTCTGACCTTTTTCATAGTGTTCATGATTAACGCTATAGAGGGTATCAAAGGCATAAACAATGGTATTTGCACCTAGGTTTAAGCGTAAAACAGCCTGCGTATTTGATTTACAGCTGATAATACGTTCAATTTTAGCATCGACTTTATAGGGACCTTCGAAACTTGGAAATGCAGTTTTCACAGCTTGTGGCTTGTTATTTTCAACCGCAATCACTTGATTTATTTGCACCGCTGCTTTCTTTGGTCCTTGAATAAGCCATGTGGTTTCGTCCATGTCACATTCTTCGGTACACAAACCCATTGGCATAACCGGTGCATTCAGAGCTAAACCAAGCCACTTTGGCACATCTGTAGTTGGGTTGTCTGTGAGTAAATTCCAGTGTTCAACATGGCTGCCAAAGTTTTGATCTTCAATGGTGATAATTTCTGGTCTATTTTGATTTTTCATATTCACAATTGATGTTGGGTTGTATTTATCTATTAAATCGAGGGTTATTTTAAAATTTCAAGTCATCCGACTAAATTTAACCATCAAAGTATGAGAAATGGGCTAAATAACCTATGCAAAGAAACGGGTACGGGTAATAGAGATTATGCTTAAAAATTTGCGTATAAAAAAATCAAGGTCATCTCATTCAAATTTAAAGTGTGAATTGATGCAGTGGATTTATCCATCCTCTTGTCATACGAATTTGTTAAACTAGATCTTAATATTTTCTTGCTATGGATGCTTTGTGCTGCCATTTAAACTTTGGGTCGATGCCGATGCATTGCCTAAAATTCTACGTGAAGTCATTATTCGCGCTTCAGATCGTTATCAGTTAGAAGTCACCTTTGTCGCCAATCAAAATGTAGGCATTACTCCTTCAGTTCGAATCAATTCCATTCAGGTGATGAGTGGGGCAGATGCGGCCGATAAAGAAATCATAGATCGCATGAAAGAGCATGATATTGTGATGACACAAGACATTCCGCTTGCGGCTCTGGTGATTGAAAAGGGTGGAATTGCGATTCATCCACGCGGTGAGGTTTATACCACGGCAAATGTAAAAGCCCGTCTACATTTACGTGATTTTATGGATTCATTACGCGGGGCAGGTGTCAACACTGGTGGGCCACCGCCGATTTCTGAACGTGATAAACGTGAATTCTCCAGTTCACTCGATCAAACCATCCAGAAACAAAAACGTAAAACTGCACTCTAAGCCGAGCTCCATATGCCTTCCAAAGCCAATATTGTTTCAACCTATGCCTTATTGGTATTTATTTGGGCCACGACGCCACTGGCAATTGTGTGGAGTGTCTCTGACCTGCATTTAATGTGGGCGTTGGTGCTGCGGTTTTTTATTGCCTTACCCCTAGCAGTCGTATTATTGGTGATTTTAAAGGTTAAATTTCCCATCGACCAAACCTCTTGGCATAGCTATTTGGCTGGGTCATTTAGTTTAATGGGATCGCAGTTTTTTACTTATATTGCAACCAGCTATTTAAGCTCAGGCATTATTGCCCTGATGTTTGGGGTGGCGCCCATTATGGCAGGTCTGATTGGACGCTTTGGCTTTAAACAGCGTTTAAGTCGCTTGCAGTGGTTGGGCATGCTCATTGCAGTTGCGGGCTTGGCCATTATTTGTTTTGGCGGTGAAAATCAGCATGTCAACCCAATTGGTATTGGCCTCATGTTGCTGAGCGTATTTACTTATGCCTTATCGATTTTTTGGGTCAAGAAAGTGAATGCGAATATTGATCCTGTGGCGCAGGCAACCGGTTCTATTTTGGTTTCAACGGTAGCTGCAATCTGTACTGTGCCTTTTATCTGGCAATATGCACCCACGCATATTCCAAATGCCAAGTCGCTATTGGCACTGCTTTATGCAGTGGTGATGGCATCATTGATTGCAATGTTCTGCTATTTCAAATTGGTGCAAAATATTCAAGCCACAACTTTGTCATTAACCACGGTAATGACTCCAATGATTGCTTTATTTATTGGTGCGGTACTGAATAACGAGTCATTGTCGGCAATGGTTTTTGTCGGTGCATTTATTTTGTTGTTTGGTTTATTTGTCTATTTTTATCGTGACCTTAAGGCGAGTCGTAAGCTCGCCCACAAGATTAAATCTGGCAGTTAAATTTTTAATCCTTAGTCTTGCTCACTGTAATACATTCGCTCAGTTTCACCCGATCTTGTGGATGTAAGGTAATGAAATAGGCGCCAGTACGGAATTTACCATTGTCTTCAGCTCGGCTATAAACCACTTGTGCAGTTGCTGCAATATGAAAGAAATTTTCAGGGTGGCTTAAGGTCACGTGAATATAGGTTCCTTCCTGAATTGGATGCTCATTAAAGAAACTGAATCCGGTTTCTGAAAAATTGACATTTTCCGGGATGGGTAACATGGATTGTACAATTGCATCGTACAAAGAACCGGTAATAAGGTTTAATTTTTGATTGAATAAGGATAAGATTCGAGCAATTTGTTGATCTCTTTCAGATAATTGTTCTAATTCGTAGTTTATTGCATGATCAAATTGATCTAATTCTGCGAGTAGTAGAAAATAGCGTGGCAGTACAAAGTTAGGATCGTAAGGGTCATTAAATGCGACATCATCAGAAATAATCTGATAATTAACTCGCAAGGCAGCATCTATACGCGACATAACGCGACGTTCCATGTTGCCGCTTTGATGCTGTAAATTTTCCATAATTATTCCTCGGACTAAATGGTATGTTTAAACCAATCTCGCTGTATATAGGGTTGAGATATACTCGCGCACGGCGTAGTAACCACTTTATTTCTTTTATTGCTCTGGTTTCTATGATCGGCCTCACATTAGGTGTAGCCGTCCTCATTACAGTCTTATCTGTGATGAATGGCTTTGACCGAGAACTGAAAAACCGCGTCTTAGGAATGATACCTCAAGCTACTGTTTCTTCAACACAAATTTTAACAAATTGGCCTGAACTTGCAAAAAAAGTTGAACAACATGAGCATGTCAAAGGCGTAGCACCATTTACCCAGTTACAGGGGATGCTGACAGCGCAAGGACAAGTGGCCGGAATCATGGTTACGGGAATCGAACCTTCATATGAAAAGAAAGTTTCGATTATCCAGGATCACATGATTGAAGGCAGTATTGATAGCCTGAAAAAAGGTGAATTTGGCATTGTTTTAGGTAAACAAATGACTGATTCACTGGGTTTAGGCTTAAATGACAATATTACTTTAGTGCTTCCAGAAGCAACACCTTCACCGGCCGGTGTGGTACCACGTTTCAAACGTTTTAAAATTGTCGGGATTTTCAGTATTGGGGCAGAAGTGGATTCAATGATGGGCTATATCGCCTTGAATGATGCTTCGACTTTATTACGCTTGCCCGATGGTGCTCAAGGTGTCCGTTTAAAACTGGATGATATTTTCCTTGCGCCTGAAGTCGCGGATGATATTGTTAAAGACTTGCCAAGCAATTTCTATGCATCGAACTGGACTTTTACTCACGGTAATTTGTTCAGTGCCATTCAGATGGAAAAAGCCATGGTCAGCTTGCTGCTGTTCCTGATTGTTTTGGTGGCTGCATTTAATATTGTGTCATCGCTAGTGATGGTGGTAACGGATAAAAAATCCGATATTGCGATCCTACGTACTCTGGGTGCATCACCTGCGACCATCACTCGAATTTTTATGGTGCAGGGAACCATTATTGGGGTGATTGGTACCGTTTCGGGTGCCATTCTCGGGATTATTTTCGCTTCAAGTATTAGTAGTGTGATTGGCTGGCTCAATACCACCTTTGGTTTGAACCTGTTTGATGCTTACTTCATTAATTATTTACCATCTTATTTGCGCTGGCAAGATGTGGTCGTCATTGTGTGCTTATCCTTACTTTTAAGCTTCCTTGCGACGATTTATCCAGCTTTGCGTGCTGCGAAAACTCAACCTGCAGAGGCCTTACGTTATGAGTAATATTGTCCTCGAAGCAAAAAATATCTCGAAAAGTTTTACTGATGGGAAAACCACAGTAGAAGTGATTAAGGACTTGTCTTTACAAGTCAAAGCAGGTGAGTTTGTTTCGATTGTGGGTTCAAGTGGTTCGGGTAAAAGTACCTTGTTGCATGTGTTGGGTGGTCTGGATTGCCCTACAGCAGGACAAGTCTTTTTAAACGGCAAGCGCTTTGATAATTTGGGTGAAGCTGAACGTGGTTATTTACGTAATCAGCATTTGGGTTTTGTGTATCAATTCCATCATCTATTACCTGAATTTACCGCCTTGGAAAATGTCGCAATGCCACTGATGCTGCGCGCAGGTACCAATTATAAGCAATCCAAAGAGCAAGCTGAATACTTGCTGAATCGGGTCGGATTGTCGCACCGTATGACCCATAAACCGGGTGAGTTGTCGGGTGGTGAACGTCAGCGTGTGGCTTTGGCACGTGCTTTGGTGGCGAAGCCTGAACTGATGCTGGCCGATGAACCGACCGGGAACCTGGACCGTAAAAATGCAGTGAAAATTTTTGAACTGCTCAGTGAATTACGCAGTGAGTTCAATATGGCGATGCTGATTGTGACCCATGATGAACAATTGGCCCAAGAAGGAGATTCGATTTTGCATATGCAAGATGGTGTCTGGATTGATGCTTAGACACTGATCGATAAGTTTAAAAATTGATTGAAGCTCACTCCGGTGGGCTTTAATATTGCGCAAAATAAAAAATATTATAAAAATAATGATTCAATTAATCTGCGTAGGCTGGGTAATCGGTATTGCGAGCATGGGAAAAACGTTTCCGTTCTTGCAGTCTTTACTGATTCCTTGTATTGCTCTTTTCATTCTCTTCTTGCTTTTAAAGCTCACTGTTTTAAAACAAGTTCATTCTGTGTGGTTCACATTTTTACAGCTCTGTATTGGCTTTAGTCTGGGCATCACGCTTGGCTATAACTTTGCCCAACATCAACTGAATGACCGTTTACAGTTTCGAGAAAAGCAGACTGAACAAGTTGAAGTGATTGCCTATGTTAAAAACATCAATGAATTGGGTGAAAAATCTATACAACAAAAAATACAGGTGCTAAATCGACATGCTGACGTTGTGCAATGGCAGGCATTTTTAAAAAATGAAATAGATGCTCATCATCAACCTGTACTTGGACTAGGTCAATATTATCGCTTGCAGGGGAAACTTCTGCCGGCGCATAGCTATGCAACTCAAGGTGTTTTTGATCAAGAGCAATGGTATCTCCAGCAAAATATTATGTCGGGCTTTAAAGTCACATCGGCACAAAAGCTGTCTGAACAAGACATTTCTGCTTTAGGTTATGGTCGATATGTCAGGCAGCAACATTCTTTTTCGAATCAAATACAATTCTGGATGGAACAGCAACGCCTAGCGCTACGAAATTTTATTAATCAGCAGCCTGTACAACATAAAGGGCTACTTTTGGCTTTGTTAACAGGTGATAAAAGTTTACTCAAACCTGAAACTGAACAGTTATTTCAGCGCTTTGGCATGAGTCATTTGTTGGCAATTTCTGGACCGCATGTGCTAATTTTTGCGTTATTGTTATGTTGGAGCTTGCATCAACTGATTTGCCGCTATTGTCCCGAACTGTATTTAAAGTGGCCAAAATAATATTTGTTGATTCTGCCTTTTTGTATTTGCGTACTGTTGTATTGTGCTTTTGTAGGGTTTGAAATTCCAGCCCTCAGAACTTTGCTCACGTGCTTGTTGATCAGTGGATTTGTATTGTTAAAACAAAAGATTCAGCCCTTAAGTATTTTGTTGTTTAGTGCTTCAATTTTATTAATGTTTGACCCGTTTAGTATTTTATCGGCTGCATTCTGGCTGTCCTATGGCGCATGCTTTGTGCTGTTACGTATTTATCAAACTGTGCAACAGCAAAGTCATGCTGAAGAAATTAAGACCAAGACTCAAGCGGTTAAAACCCAAGTTAAAATTTTAATCGAATCGCAATGGAAAATATTTTTGGCTTTATTTCCATTAATGCTGATTTTCTTTAAACAGGTGGCCTGGATTACGCCATTGAGCAATTTATTTGCCATTCCATGGATTGGTATCGTGATTGTTCCCTTAGATGTGGTCGCGGCGTTGTGCTATTTCATCTTTGAGCCTTTGGGAAGTCTGATTTTCCAAATCAATGATTTGTGTATTTCAGCTTTGCTTATCCTCATGCAGGGGTTAGATCAGCTTTTTTCACCTACACTCCAACCTATGGCGATGAACATTTGGGTGCTGCTGAGTTTGTGTTTAGGGCTCATGATTCTGTTTTTACCGCGTGGTGTGGTACCAAAAACTTGGTCGGTATTATGCTTTGTGCCTTTAATGATGATTGATTCTAGTAAAAATGAGTTTGAGTTGACAGTATTAGATGTCGGGCAGGGACAAGCTATTTTTGTTCGTGATCAAGAACAGACATTGATGATTGATACGGGTGGAAATTATGATGAAAGTAAATTTAGCGTAGGCAAACAAATCATCTTGCCCTTTTTATCGGTGAATGGTGTGGGGGAATTGAATCAACTGATTTTGACCCATTTGGATCAGGATCATAGCGGAGCATATCAAACCATTAAACAGGACTTACCGATCAAGCACGTCTATTCAAATGAACAGGTTGAGGTCGCTGATTCCAGCCAGTTTGATTATTGTCGTCAAGGTCAAAAGTGGCACTGGAGCGATCAAGTTGCTCTTACCGTTTTGTCACCCAAAGCAGAGCAGTTGGGAAATGCTAAAGATGAAAAAAATGAAATGTCCTGTGTGGTTTATTTACAGGTAAAAAATGCCCAACCTTATCAAAATTTCTTGCTGATGGGAGATGCTGGTTGGCCAACTGAATATCAGATTCTTCAGGATTATCCAGACTTAAAAGTCGATGTTCTGGTTTTGGGGCATCATGGCAGTCGACATAGTTCCGCCTATCATTTTTTGAAGCAATTGAATCCAAAATTGGCAGTGGTGTCAGCAGGTTTTAATAACCGCTATGGACACCCAAGTGTAGTAGTTGAATCCCGCTTGAAAGAATTAAAAATTCCGCTACTTACGACAATTGAACAGGGCAGTATTCGTTTTTCCAAACACAAAAGTATCATGGCTATTGAGTTTGAACGTGACTCACAGCAATGGTTAAAGCCCTAAGCTATTTCAGCCTGATTGGCTTTGGCTCGAACTTCTGCAACCAATTTGAGTGCTTCATCTGTATTTAAATGATAAATATTTTCTAGCTCTGGATTGGCTTTAAAGCGCTTATAACTCCAGTGATAATGTTCTGGATAACGGCGAATTAAATTTTCGATCGCTTCGAAAATAACACCGGTACCCTCATTGGCATTGCCTTGGTAAATACGCTCATCAATAGGCTCAATGTACATATCAAAACCATGATTATCATTACGCAGCGCATATAAAAATAAAGTTTTGGCTTTGGTTTTTTGAATCAGTTTGGCACTTAAATTACTGGTCGCCAGAGGAACCCCAAAATAAGGAATCATTTCTCCACCCACATTCGGGGTATGGTCTGGCAGAATCACCGTAGTACCGCCTTGTTTTAGCGCTTTAAAAATTTGTCTTACCCCGGATTCATCGGTAGGAACCAAGTTGGCTTGTTCACGGCTACGCGCTGCACGCACAAATTGATTGGCTGCTTCATTTTTGACAGGTTTATACAGAATGGTCATTTGGGTGAATTGAGCCAGGTAGGCATTCATGATTTCCCATGTGCCAAAATGCGGGACAATCAGTACCAAGCCTTCAGGTGCTTTGAGCGCATCTTGAAGCAGTTTTTCACCGGTAATGGAATCAATACGTGAAATATTTTTCTTGTTACTTGCACCCCAGATGCTGAAAAATTCAAAATATGAGGTCAATTCATTACGAATGGCGTGTTGAATAATCTGCTCATGTTGTTCGGAAGTTAATTCTGGCAGTGCAATTTGAAGATTAAGGCGGATTGTATCTGACGTTTTTGATAGTTGGAGTAAATTCACTAGACCTGCCAAAGCTCGGGCAATAAATCTCGAAATTTGAATAGGTTGTCGACTTACAAATTTGAGTAAGCGATACGTCGCATTAGGTGGGGTAGTGTCAGTCATTGCCTATCGTCAATGTATGTAAAGAGTCAAAAAGTGCAAATATTATAGGCGAAAATAGATTGTTTAGGCAGATTTCTATAATTCAGTGTATATAATGAGTTCAATTTAACTCATCCTTGGATTATTTTGTATGTCCGATTGGCCACCAAAACCAGAAAATGAAGTTCAGAATACACAACATAACTCGCAAAACATCACTGGCAAAGAATGGCATATTTTAGAAAAAGCCGTTTTAGCTTCGGTAGAAGAGCAGCGCCGTGCACGTCGTTGGAGCATCTTTTTTAAATTTCTAACTTTTGCTTATATCCTGTTTATTTTAGTGCTATTGGGGAAAAGTTGCAGTACCTCATCTACAGATCCAACGGCAACGACCAGTTCGCATATTGCTGTAGTTGATATTATTGGCACCATTGCTGCAGATAAACAAAGTGTCAATAGTGCAGATACAGTCAAAGCATTAAAGAAAGCCTTTGAAAATAAGCAAAGTAAAGCTGTGGTTTTAAATATTAACTCACCAGGGGGTTCACCGGTTCAGTCGGATGAAATCTGGCAAGAAATTCAGTATTTGAAAAAAGCACATGCGGATAAAAAACTGTATGCCGTGATTGGTGATACGGGTGCTTCAGGTGCGTATTACATCGCTTCTGCTGCGGATGAGATCATTGTTAATCCATCTAGCCTTGTTGGTTCGATTGGGGTGATTATGCCGAACTACGGTGTGAATGGCTTGATGAAAAAGTTGGGTGTAGAAGACCGCACCATGACTTCAGGCGAAAACAAAGCATTGCTTTCCATGACTCAACCGGTTGATGCCGCACAAAAAGCACATGTGCAAGGTGTACTTGATAATGTCCATGATCATTTTATCAATGCAGTAAAACAAGGTCGTGGCAAGAAGCTGAAATCTCAAGATCCAGCCATATTCTCTGGTTTATTCTGGACAGGCGATCAGGCAGTGAAATTGGGTATTGCAGATCGTACTGGTAGCTTAAATACGCTGAAGCGCGAATTAAAAGTTGAAAAAGCAGTGAATTACACCATTGAATATAATCCTTTCGATTCTGTACTTGGACGTATCGGAAGCTCTATCGGTCAGGGTTTTGCGACTTCACTTTCACAACAAGTGCAATCTGAACAAACGACCAAATTACAATGAAGCCACTGATCCATTTTGCGCACGCCAATGGCGTGCCATCAAAAGTTTATCAAAAGCTGTTTGATTTACTGAAAGATGAATACGATATTATTTATGTGCCATTGCTTGGACCAGATAAACGCTACCCTATTGATAATCATTGGGAGAGTCTGACCAATCAAGTCATTGACAGTATTGTACGTCAAGCCCAAGGTCGTCCAGTGATTGGACTCGGGCATTCATTGGGTTCGGTACTGACCTTTCAAGCGGCTTTAAAGCGCCCTGAATTGTTTAGTCAGGTGATTATGCTTGATCCGCCCCTGATCATGGGGAAAGAATCTTTTGCCTTACATGTGGCGAAGCTGCTTAAGCTCAAAGCATTGGATAAAATGTCTCCGGCAGGTTTATCCAAGCGTCGTCGGGATCATTGGGAATCTCGGGAACAGGCTGCCGAGTTATTAAGACCCAAAGGTTTTTATCAGCATTTTGAAGCAGCCTGTTTTCAGGCCTATATCGATCATGCCTTGATGGATGATCCATTGCGTGGTGGGGTAGAACTGACCATTCCGAAAATGGATGAGGTGGAAATTTTTAGAACCAATCCATCTCGTTGGTGGTTGCCACAAACCAAACCTAAAATGCCAATACATTTAGTAGTTGCTGAGCAGAGTCCATTTTTGCCGCGCAAATTTCCACAGCAGGTAAAGAAGAAGTTTGGTATTCCTTTTACTGTGACACCCGGTGGTCATATGTTCCCATTGGAGCATCCAGTTGAAGTGGTTAAATTAGTGAAAGAGCTGATTCAAAGGAAGTAAATTTATATGCGATGCTGAGTTTGATTAGCTAAGCATCGCTAATATTAAGTTATGAAAAATCAATTTGTTTATCAGGATTAATAACCCATTCTATAGTGATTTCGTCTCTGTCATCATTTCTAGAATTATCTTTGATATCAATAATTTTAACTAAGGCATAGTGCCCACTTTGATTAACTAGTACTACTATCTCATTTTCATTTATTGTTATAGTTCTTGAAGTGAAATCAAAAACGTTGGGATTCCGTATCTCACTAAAATTGTATACATTTCTGGCTAAAGCAATTTGCCTAATACTAGAGTGATCATTGTACAGATGAATTAACGAATCACTTGCTTTAGTCTATTGAGTACCAAAATTTAAATCATCTTCCCCAATAGTGAATACCCCATTGTTACTGGAATAGTTAAAGCTGTCACGACCTTTTAAACGTTTATTTGAGTAATTGGGTTTAGGCCATATCAGGCTCGATAATGCGGCGATACCACCAAATAATACTGTAAAAGGTTCAAGTCTTGAATTGTCGAAAATCAGCCATAATAGGCAAGATAGTAGAAATAAAACTGAAAAAGTAACATTAATTTTATATTGCCAAATTGTTAGTTTATAGAGCATTTATTTTTTCCAAAGTTATATTTATTAAAGACAATAATATTTTTCACAAATAAAAAACGCATCCTAGGATGCGTTTTTTATTGCAAAAAATTCAGTTTAAAGCTTACAAAATTGAACTGGTTCCTGCATTGCTTGACCACGGTACAATACACCTTGTTCAGTATATTGAACTGTTCCTGTACAAATCCATTCCACCACTTGCGGGTAAATGACATGTTCAAGTACATGAACGCGACTCGCTAAAGAATTTACATCATCATGCAAATTTACTTTTAGTACACCTTGAGCAAGCGCCTGACCGGCATCCAGTTCAGCAGTTACATAATGGACTGTACAGCCATGCAAAACATCACCCGTGTTAAGTACACGTTGATGGGTATGCATACCTTTGTAGTTCGGCAACAGAGAAGGGTGGATGTTGAGCATTTTCCCTTCCCATGCTTTGACAAACTTGGCACTTAAAATGCGCATAAAGCCTGCAAGAACCACCAAATCCACATTCCAATCCAGCAATTGCTGATGCATTACATCATCAAAAGCTTCACGGTTTGGATATTGTTTATGTTCAATAACGGCAGTTTGAATACCTGCATTTTTCGCACGTTCTAAAGCATAAGCTTCAGGCTTATTGGAAATCACCCCAACAATTTGACCTGACAGATTGGCATCTATCAGGGCTTGCAAGTTACTTCCACTGCCTGAAACGAGGACAGCAATTTTGATCATGTGCGGTTCTTTATGCAAAAATTACGCGAATCTTTTCATCAGCGCCGGCAACAGATTCAGCATTGTCTTGGATATGACCCATTGTCCATGCTTTTTCGCCAAGGCTTGTTAACAATTCAACAGTTTTGTCAGCTTCAGTCGCATCAACAACAATCACCATGCCTACGCCACAGTTAAATGTACGGTACATTTCATGTTGTTCAACACCGCCTTCACGTTGAAGAAGTTTGAACAATTCTGGCCATTCCCAAGACGCTTCATTCACGACAGCTTGAGCACCGTTTGGAAGTACGCGAGGTAAGTTACCCGGTAAACCACCACCAGTGATGTGTGCCATAGCGTGAACATCAACTTGTTTGCAAAGTTCAAGCAATGGTTTTACGTAAATGCGTGTAGGTTCCATTGCAACATCGGCAAGTGGGCGACCATCCACGATTTGTGTTAAATCAACGTTTTTCACGTCTAAAATTTTACGAAGTAAAGAGTAACCATTTGAATGTGCACCTGAAGATGCAACACCAATCAATACGTCACCAGCTTTAACTTTGGTACCATCAATAATTTTGCTTTGCTCAACTACACCCACGCAGAAACCTGCAAGGTCGTAATCTTCACCTTCATACATGCCCGGCATTTCGGCAGTTTCACCACCAACCAATGCACAGCCTGCAAGCTCACAACCTGCACCAATACCTGTCACGACATTTGCAGCGACATCCACATTTAAGTGACCAGTTGCATAGTAGTCGAGGAAGAATAATGGTTCAGCACCACATACAAGAAGATCGTTTACACACATTGCAACCAAGTCTTGACCAATTGTGTCATGACGGTTCAAATTGAGTGCTAAACGTAATTTTGTACCAACACCATCTGTGCCAGATACGAGAACAGGTTCTTCATAACCTTTAGGGATTTTACAAAGAGCGCCGAAGCCGCCTAATCCGCCCATAACTTCAGGACGTGAGGTACGCTTAGCGACGGCTTTGATTCGATCGACAAGTGCGTCGCCCGCTTCAATGTCGACACCCGCATCTTTATAGCTTAAACCAGTGTTTGGGGAAGTTGAGTTGCTCATAATGAAGTCTCCGCATTCGCGCGGCGATTATACCCGAATATACGAAACTCTTATGTTATTTATGCGCTAAAATGCTATCTTTATTCAAATATTTTACTTTCTATAACGAATAAACCGAAAAAAGGCGAATTTGCATGGTGGATCGTACCTTACGTCGCATTTTTATACTCTCAGGAATTGCATTAATCCTTTGGGTCTTGTATCTGCTTAAACCAGTAGTATTACCTTTTATAGCTGCATTTTTGGTGGCTTATTTATTTAGCCCGTTGGTGGATAAACTGCATAAGATTGGTTTGCCACGTTGGTTGTCCATTAGTATTGTCTTTGTTGGCATTGGCGTGGTTCTCACCTTGGCAATGTGGTATTTGGTACCACTCGTTTGGCAACAGCTGATGTATGCGCGGGACAGTATTCCAGCAGGAATTCACTGGTTAAATTACACCTTTTTACCTTGGGTGTCGCAAACTTTTAGTGTCGATCCGATGGAAATCGATACGCAGCAAATGTCGACTGTGGTCATGGAATATATTCAGACCAATTATAGTGCTGACAGTATTCAGGCAATGTTGTTAAAAGTCGCTCAATCAGGTCTGAATTTCATCCAGATTGGCGGGACGGTTGTTCTGATCCCCATTATTGCATTCTATTTCCTGTTAGATTGGGATCGTATGCTCGACAGTTTCCGTCGTTTAATCCCTCGTCCTTATGAGAAAAGTACTTTACATATTGTAAATGAATGTCACAGCGTATTAGGTGCCTTTGTTAAAGGTCAGTTTTTGGTGATGTTTCTACTTGGTACGGTGTACGCAGTCGGCTTACAAGTGATTGGTCTTGAAGTAGGACTGATTATTGGAATGGTTGCGGGACTGGCCAGTATTATTCCTTATTTAGGATTTGCTGTTGGGATTATAGCTGCTGTAATTGCAACACTATTCCAGTTTGGTATTGATTGGATGCAACTGGTCTTGGTGGGTGTTGTCTTCATGATTGGCCAGGCAATTGAAGGTTATGTTCTGCAACCTTTCTTACTCGGTGATAAAATTGGTTTATCTCCTGTGGCAGTGGTCTTTGCGGTATTGGCAGGTGCGCAACTTGCTGGTTTCTTGGGAATGTTGATTGCTTTACCGGTTGCAGCCATTATTGTCGTACTGTTACGCCATGCGCGCGACTGCTATGAGAAGAGCCGTATATATGGGCAATCTGGTGTAATCATACAAGAGACTGGAGCAGGATCAATTTCGATTGAAACGGATCAGGTAGATGTCGATATTGAATTGAAAAATCAAGAATCAAAATGTCTGCAAGATGCTGAAAAATCGAGTAAGATTGAATTGATAGACAATAAAGAACCTTAAGGTCAAAACACATATATGCGTCAACTGCAATTAGATATAGAACCTCAACTGGATGCCCGAATTAGTGATTTTTCGGGTCCGAGTTGGGGGCATGTTATTGATGCAGTTCGACAGCTTCATGCCGGTTTAATAAACCGTTTTTATGTGTATGGTGGTGCGGGTTCAGGTAAGAGCCACTTGCTTTCTGCCATTTGTGATTCTTATTTAGAGGTAGGCAAGTCTGCAATTCAAGTTTCATTACTGGAATTGCTTGATGCGCCAACTGAAGCAATTACTTCATTAGATCAATATGACCTTGTGGCCTTGGATGATATCGAAGCCATTAGTGGTGTTCCACATTGGCAAAAAGCAGTATTCCATTTAATTAATTATAATAATGAAGGTGGAGGGCAGTTGGTTTTCTCTTCTCGTGTAGCACCCATTGAATTAAAACTTGAACTTCCGGATTTACAGTCACGTTTGACTCAAGCGGTGAGCGTTAAAGTACCGACAGGGAGTTTATATGCAGATCGCTATGCGCTAGTAACATCAGTCTTAACACGTCGTGGAATTCACATTGATCAACAAATTATCGATTATTTGTTGCTGCATGGGCCTCATCAAACCTCTGTTTTATTACAAACTTTAGAACAATTAATTCAGCTGTTAAAAGGTGAAAAAACAAAAATCAGTCATGCCAATTTAAGACAAATTTATGCATTAATTGATGAATATCGGTAAACAATAAAAAATCTTGAGTAATTACTCTAGCTGTGACAAAGTACAGCAAAATAATTCGCAATTGCAGGGAATATGCAATTTCAGAATAAAAAGATAAAAGAATATAAGGAGAAAGATATGCTCAAACGGAGCATAGGCATAGGGATGCTGTGTCTAGCAGGACATGCTTATAGTGCAGAAATCACCGTCACCATTACAGATGATATCACCAAAGATGATAGTGAATGTTCATTGCGTGAAGCCATTGAATATGTCAATAAAGGCATGCCTGAAGCAGGTTACATGGGCTGTGGCGGTAAAGATGCTTTGTCGACGATTCTATTAGACAAACAAAAAACTTATACCCTAAACGCTAAAGTTGATGTGAAAGCAAGTCTGGCCTTAAAAACTTATTATGACACCACAGTGACTGAAGAAGCGATTGCGGGCTTAAATAATGCTGTCATTAAAATGGCAGGCAAAGATCAAATTTTTAATATTGACCATGATCCGAAAGATTTAGCTTTGATCACTATCAAAGAAGTGAGCTTTGAAGGTTGTAACAAAAGTATTTGTGCCGACAAAGGCGGGATTTTCTATAACAATGAACGTTTGGTCTTGCAATATGTCAAACTCTCTGGCGGTAACGCACGTTTAGGGGGAGCAATTTATAATGTCGGAGAGAGTAGTACAACACAAAATTACATTAGCCAAGTCGCGATTAGCGACAGTATTTTGGAAAATAATACAGCCGTCACTGGTGCTGCTTTGTATGGTCAACGACCGGCATTTACACTGAGCAGTGCTGTCTTTAAAAATAACAATACGACTTCAGGTGCTGCTAATATTTTTAGTGAGAAACCCATTGCTGACGTTACTCTGCTAAACGATAAAAATATAAATAAACTCAGCAATAGTACATTTTTAAATAACAGTGGTTATATCATTAATATTCGTGACGGTATTGCTGTAAATAATGTGACGATTGTAGGCAATAAGGCAGGTGTACAATTCAATTCGGAAAAAGGCTACGGTTATCTTGCCAACAGTATTGTAATAGGCAATGGTAGCGGCACGAATTGCCAATTTAACGCAGATGATAAAACATTAATACAAAACAATTTAGTGGGTACTGAGTGTAAGAATGGCGATGCCAAATATCCAAATGAGTTTTGGACAGGTAGTAAACTTTTTGCCGGTAACAGTAGTGAAGGCAGTTGTAAATCGTTGATGGAAGATCCAGACGCTTTACTGTGTCCATACAGTACGCCGAAAAATACGTTCTTGGGTTATATTCGCCCACGTATTTTACTCAGTGCTAAAAATATGTTTGATACCTTGATTTTGAATAAAGGTCGTCTGGATTTGTCAGTAGGCAGCACACAGTTGATGTGTGAAACCATGGATCAACGCAATAAGAATCGAACAACGGATAATAGCTGGTGTGACCGCGGCGCGATTGAGATTATTGTACCGAGCTCTAAATCGCGTATTGGACAAGATTTAAAAGTGGGTGAAGTTGCTAAGTTAAACATTCTAGAATACTTGGGTGACAGTGACTTATATCCAAAAGAAAAATGCGAAAGCTTGCTAAAAATGAAAAATCCAGCAGGCGGCGAATGGCAAGATGGTTGTGCCTACATTGATCAAACTTTAACAAAGTCAAAAGGAACATTGACTTTAGATATCGATGGTAATTTGGTTTATACCCCAAATGGCAATTGGCATGGTGCAGATATTTTTAACCTTCAAATTGTCACGTCATCGACACATTTCAATGAAAACAAAAAATATATGGTACTTGAAGCCTATATGGTACAAGAACCGAACAATGAATTTGAAGATAAGTCTGTAAAAACCTCAGGTGGGGCGTTCGGATTCTTCGGCTTATTTGCTGTATTGGGACTGGTGGGTATACGCCGCTTTAAAAAATAAGAAAAAGGGAAAAGTGATGCACACTTATAAAAAAGGATTGCTCTGTGTCATGGTTTTATCTGCAATGTCATTGATGGCAGCTGATGATCGAACCATTTATGTCACAACATTTGCAGATGAAAATGGTGAAAATGCGAATGCCTGTTCATTGCGTGAAGCGATTATCACGGCAAAGAAAAATGCAGCTTATGGCGGGTGTACACCAGGAAATACGGTGTTTGGTCAAACTGACTATATTCAACTTGAAGCCGGTAAATATAAATTGGATTCAGAATTAGCGCCTGAATCGGTGATAATTATTAACGGCGCATCGCGTGAGAATTTTAAAGAAAAGAATAAATTGACCCAGACCTATCCAGCGCTGGAAGGTATTAAAACTATAATTAGTGGTGAAGGTCGTACACGGATTTTTAACACCAGCAAAACTGAAATTAGTTTCACCTTAAACGATATTCAGCTTGAAAATGGCTATGCCGGTGTTCAAGCTGGGCAAAATGGTCGTGGTGGGGCAGTACTTATTGGGGGAGATTTAATCTTCAAGAATGGGGCGATTGTCAATTCTAAAGCAGAGGTTGCAGGGGGTGCAATTTATAATGTTGCACTGAATAGCGAGAAAAAAATATCCATTAATGGTAGTTTAATTCAAGGTAACACTGCAGCGAAAGGTAGTGTGATCGCGATGGATTGCTATGGTAATTTGGACGATACTAAACCAGTCGTTTATTTTGAACGTAACAGTATTATCAACAATGGTTCAAGCAGTAGTTTAAGTGCTTTTGATTTCTGTGGTTTAGCAAAAGTTGATTTAATTACCAATACCATTGCGCAAAATAAAGCCAGTACCAGTAATGGTAGTATTCTACGTATGGTAACAGAGGGGTTAAATCGCTTAAGTCCTTTTTCAATGTTTAAAATCAAAAGTAATACTATTGTTGAAAATGAAGCGAACAGTACTTTGCTCTATGATGAGAATGGCAGCAAATATGTCGATTTTAACGTTTTGGCTTTTAATCTAGGTGGTAAATCGTGCCGCTACTATTCTAATACAGGCGTGCCAAAAGAAAATATCGTATTTATTTTGGCAAAAAATGCTTTAAATTTAGGCACGGGTACAGATCAGTGTATGTTGCCTAAAAGTAGTTTAGATGCCACAGCGGAAAACTCAAAAAATATTGATGTATCAACCGCAAGTTTCTCGACTCTACTTTCTAAGCTGATCCCTGCATCTTCATATAACACGTTCTTGCCGCTGTATTATCCACGCAATAATCAAACAGCGACGGATTTAGTCGATGTGAACAGCAGTGGTTGTAGTGATTATGATCAACGACTTCTAGAACGTGCTGATGATACAGTTTTACAATTAAATCCCGATCTACAAAGTAGTTGTGATATTGGTTCTGTTGAGCAAATGAACCTAGCGGCGGTGGATGTTTCTGATCTTAAAAATTCATCTTTAGTCACGCTGTTAGACTACTACCAGAAAAATATTGATGAGCTGAAAGAGATCATTGCTGATAGTAATACCAATAAAGAAGATGTTGATGATTTTAAGGAAGAGTTAGCTGACTATGAAAATCTTTATAAATACACCAAACAGTACCAAAAATATCGCGCGATTTATTTTAATCCGATTGAGCTTGCGATTGCAGGCGAAGAGCGTGTTCTAGACAGTAAAAATGAAGAATATCGAATTAAAGTATTAGATACCAAGCATTACGATATTATCGCAGAGCCTTTGGGGATTGGCGTACTGACCTTTAAAGATGGTCAGCCGATACTGAATGGTTCAATGGATGACTTAAAGTGTGAGTGGAAAGCTGATCTGAAACGTATAATGATCTATCGTAGCAGCGGTGCACTTTTAGAAAATGGTGATAATGCATATTGTAAATATACGATTAAAGAAAAAGCTGGCAAAGTACAACAGTCATCAGGCATTTTAAAAGTCAGTTTCACCAATATCGAACCTATTGCTACAAATGATAATTATGTTTTGGACGCAAGTCAGTATCTAACCATGAGTGTAAACCCACTCGAAAATGACAGTGATGATGGAGATGGCCCGATTTCGACTGTGACGAAACCGAAAGCTATTTATCATCAAAATGATGCAGGACAAGATATTCCAATCCGTTTTCCTGAATTACCTGCGGGTTTAATCATGAAAGCAGAGCATGAAGGCCCTTGTCCTGAAGCATATATCCGTGACACTTGTTATGGTGGCAAAATTCAATTGACCGTAAAAAATGCTTATAGCCAGTTTGATTACTCAATTCGATATGCAATTTTTGACGCAGATGGTGGAATGTCCAAGGAAGCAACATTGTTATTGAAAAATACAGCAAAAGACACCAACTCAAGTAGTAGCGGTGGTGGATCATTCGGTATTTATGGTCTATTGGCACTTATTGGATTGGGGCTGTACCGACGTAAAATGAAATAAAACTAAAAAAGCCTCGAAAGAGGCTTTTTTATGAGTACTGCTGAGTATTTTGAGCATTAATGATTAGTAATATTGGGCTGCTGCAAATATTTAGTGATGTATTCATCACGAATAGCGGGTCTTTCTTCAGCTGTCGCTTTTTGCATACGGCTGCCTAAATCTTTACGCTCTTGGCTACTCATTTTTTGCCAGGTTTCTCGCATTTTTTGCTTTTCTTGCTCGGGTAATTGGGTAAACCAATCCATACGCTGATGCAAAGCTGTACTTTGCGCTTCAGGTAATTCCTTTAGCGATTGATAACGTTGAATAAGGGCACGTTGTTCAGCATCTGACAGAGTTTCCCATGTTTCTGCCACTTGAGTGTCTGCATCTTTAGAAAAAATCCAAAAACGTTCAAAACCAGCGAAACTGGTTTGTAGAAATCCGAGTGCACAAAAAGCAAATGCTAATCTTTTAGCTGCCATGTGGAACTTTGTCCTCGCCTAAAACCATTAACATCTCCAAATCTTCAACCATTTGGGGTGATAATTTTGGAGTAACCACAACTTGATTCTGAGGCTTTGCAGCCATTTCAATAGAATTTGGGAAGACCACGAAACCCGCAATTGCAGCTGCAAGTGCAAATCCTGACATTTTCCAAAGTCCGTAACGGGAAGTTTCTCGGTCTTTAATTTCTTCAATGACATGATTCATCACAACAGGCTTGTCTTTATGATGTTGTGCGAGTCCATCGAGTTTGGAAGTAACTTGTTTTAAGAAATCATCTTGTTTCATTCGGATGACCCTCCAGAATATGGATTCAAATGTGCCAACGAGTTTCTAAGACCTTGTATAGCACGGTGATAATGCGTTTTTACACTACCTTCACTGCATTCCATGATTTGTGCAGTGGTGTGTGTATCAAAACCTTCCCAAGCACGCAGCATAAAAGCTTGTTGCTGCCGAACGGGAAGCTGAGAAATGGCTTCCTGTATTTCTTCGGCAGTCACGGCTTGATCAAGAAAATCGAATGGACTGGGGGTACTTTCATCGATAATATCATTCAGTTCTATATCATCGTCATCTAGGCTGACCTTTTTAAAAAATGAAAAAGGTTGCGCTCGACGGACTTCTTTTCTACGCCAGTCTTGTAGTTTATGGTTCAAAATGGTGTAAAACAGCGGATACCATTCATCAGTCGGTTTTTCGGCATATGTTTTATGCAAGGAAATAAATGCTTCCTGCACTAAATCCATCGCAATGCCTTGTTGACCTTGAGTAGCACTCTCCATCATGACTAAGGCACGTCCAGTCACATCCTGCATGAAAATTTTCAGGCGTTGTTCAGCGGTACTCTTCAGAGTACTCAAATTTTCCGAGTGAGACTGTTTCGGTGCTGAATCCATAGAGATGGAAAATCCTGTCATTGGATACCCACCATTATTTCCATTTTCATATACATATAACGTTGGAAATAATGGTTTGGTTGACAAATAAAACTTATTATTTTTCTAGTGTAATCTATTTTTAAACATCAACGAGTGATGTTTAAAATAAAGTAACGAAAGAGAAAGGATTATAAACGCTGACGAACCATCTCAAAGAAACAAATCGAGCCTGCGACGGCAACATTCAATGATTCTTGTCCACCAGGCTGTGGAATAGAAACAGCTTCAGCATGCTTAAGTGCATAATCAGATACACCTTGACCTTCATTACCCAGAATCCAAACACATTGTTTTCTTAAGTTCTTTGAGTAAAGGCTTTCAGATTGGTGTGAGCTGGTAACATAGACCGGTATGGTGAATTTTTCTAAAAGGTCTTCTAGGGCAATATTTTCATAGGTTTGTAGAGAAAAATGTGCACCCATACCTGCACGTAAAACGCGCGGTGACCAGATCGAGGCTGAACCTTTGGTACATACAACTTGCTCAATGCCGGCAGCGGCAGCTGAGCGTAGCAAAGTTCCCACATTACCCGGATCCTGGATATTATCTAGGATTAGGGTGTCTTCTTTAAAATTTAAGGCCTGATTTGAACTAGGTAAATCAACAATTGCCAAACATGCCAAAGAAGTGCCTAAGGTACTTAGGTCGTTGTATAAAGCTTCACTGAGTATAAAAACATTACCGTCGTACAAGGAAACGATTTTTTCTAAATCAGGATGACTATAGGCAGCTTCGGTGGTGAATATAGAATTAATGCTTCGATTCTGTTCTAACCAGGCAAGGCTTAAATGGGTACCTTCGAGTACCGTTTGACGATTCTTTTTACGGAATGAGCTTTGTTCAATCAATCCACGTAGGTGTTTGATTTTTGGATTGTCTTTTGATTCAAGAAAAAAAGCTGGCATGGGAGAGTTATCCGTGGAAGTAAGCGACAAATACACTTACTTCCATTTTTTAAATTAATTGTGGTAGTGAGTAACTAAGTCAACTTCATTTTTAGAGCCAATCACAACAGGAACACGCTGATGCAATTCAGTCGGTTGAATTTCTAAAATACGAACACGGCCAGTAGTAGATGCACCACCTGCTTGTTCCATCAACATACTCATTGGATTTGCTTCGTACATTAAACGAAGACGACCTGCTTTTTTCGGATCTTTCGTATCGTATGGATATAAGAAAATACCGCTGCGGCAAAGAATACGGTGAATATCACCCACCATACATGCGACCCAACGCATATTGAAGTCTTTGCCACGTACTGAAGTTTTACCGTCCTGAAGTTCAGCAATATAGCGTTTTACTGGTTCTTCCCAATGACGTTGATTTGATGCATTGATTGCATATTCTTTGGTATCAGCAGCAACCTGAATATTTTCAGAAGTTAAAAGGAACTCTTGAGTTTCAGGGTCGAAAGTAAAGAATACAACACCCGCACCGACGGTAAGCGCCATCATGGTCGATGGACCATACAATACATAGCCTGCAGCAGCTTGATTAATACCTGCCTGCATGAAGTCTTCAGCTTTGGTCACTGCATTTTTAGCAGGTAAAATAGAGAAAATTGTGCCGACACACATATTGATGTCAATGTTGCTTGAACCATCAAGTGGGTCGAACAATACCAGGAATTCACCATTTTCTTGTGCAGGAGTGAACTCATCGAGTTCTTCTGAAGCCAAACCACCGACATGTGGATGAATTTTTAAAGCATTAATTAAGTAGTCATTCGAAATAACGTCAAGTTTCTTTTGTTCTTCGCCTTGTACGTTTTCGTGTTGCGCACTACCCAATACACCCGCCAAAGCCCCTTTTTGTAATAACTGATCAATGTCTTTGCATGTATTACCAATTGTTTCAATAACTTGAGCAAGTTCAGGCGTTAAATTCCCTGTTTTTTGTTCTAGAAATTGGGAAAGGGTGAGGTATGACATGACAGGAAAACTCCAATTAGAAAATGATAAAAAATTATCAAAAGAATATGGGGACTCATTTTAGATGAGAACGCAGCAAAAGGACAATTAAACTCGACTATTTGTCGTGATTTTACTCTTGTAAGTTTTGTGGAAAATGCTATGTTGGGGATTAAAGGGTATTAAAATAGTGATAGGAGCACAGTTATGACAACGCAAAAGTTTGATGCGACTCCAACGCCAAATGAAGCTATGAGTTTAGATGATATTTCTGATGAGAAAGTGAAAGAAGCCTGGAAAGCTTATGAAGTCAAACCAGAATATAAAAAATTCAACAAGCATGATCTCATAGAATCCATGCAAAGCTCGAATGATGAAGCCAAAGAATCTGAAAAAGCTTAAAACATAAAAAAGCGCTCAATCTAACGATTCAGCGCTTTTTTATTCAAGCCATTATTTTAATAATGGTGGAACAGCTTCGTAGTTAAGTTCTACGCGGCGGTTTTCTTTCCATGCATTTTCATCATGACCTGCATTAATCGGCATTTCTTTACCATAGCTCACTGCTTCTAATTGTGTTGCAGCAACGCCATTGGTAATCAGGAAGCTTTCTACCGCTTTAGCACGACGTTCACCCAAAGCCATGTTGTATTCACGTGTGCCACGTTCATCGGTATGACCGGTTAAAGCCACTTTCGAATTTGCATTGGCAACAAGGAATTGTGCATGTGCTTGAAGTGTTTGATAGTCTTCGTTAGAAAGATCGCTGCTGTCATAGTCAAAGTGAACAACACGTTTTGCCAAGAATGCTTTATTAGCAGCAGTCACACCTTTTGAAGAAGCACCTGCTAGGTTTTGCGCATTTAGAGCAGCATCTTCACTTAAGCCCTCAGTACTTACTGTACCTGCTTCAGATGGATTTTGACCCGCTTGAATTTCAGCTGCAGGTTTACGGCTTGCACAACCAGTCATCACTAACGCTGTTGCAAGAAAAGGAAGGATTAATAATTTAACGGCTTTCATCTTTATCTCCATGATCATCATTGCTTTAAATTAAATTGTTATTTGGGTGCCCAAGCAGGTTCGCGAACCTCGCCTTGTTCACTTGGTAAATTCATGCGGAAACGACCATCCAGTGACATGATGGACAATAAGCCACGATTCCCTTCACGTGTTGCATAGACCACCATTTGCCCATTTGGCGAGAAACTTGGTGATTCATCCAGACTGGTTGGGGTCAGAATATTGGTAATACCAGTATTGATGTCCTGAATCGCCACTTTGTAATTACTGCCACTTGGACGATGGACTAAAGCGATTTTTTTACCATCCGCACTTAATGTGCCACGTGCATTAAATGCACCACGGAACGTAAGGCGTTTACTTGAAGCATTGGCAAAATTGTAGGTATAAATTTGTGGTGAACCGCCTCGGTCAGAGGTGAAAATAAATGATTTACCGTCTGGGGCATAACGCGCTTCGGTATCAATTGCACTGTCATTGGTCATACGTTGTAACTGACGTGTTTCCAGATTCATTTGATAGATTTCAGGGTTGCCATGCAAAGATGCAGTAAACAGCATGCTTTTACCATCTGGAGAGAAGCTTGGCGCACCGTTTAAACCACGGAAGCTCGCCAGTTTTTCACGTTGACCTGTAGCCAAGTTTTGTACATAAATTGCAGGGCGTTTGGTTTCAAATGAAACATAGGCAATTTTTTTCGCATCCGGTGTCCAGGCAGGTGACAAGATTGGATCACGAGAGGTGAGAATGGTTTTTGGCTGTTCGCCATCCGTATCTGCAATTTGCAGGGTATAACGCTGTTCAGGAGTAGCTGGATTGCGCAGTACATAAGCAATACGTCCGCTAAAGTCACCTGCAATACCGGTCAATGCCTGATAAATTGCATCACTAATCATGTGTCCGGCTTGACGAATACGTGAAGCAGGAACAGTCAGTAATTCATTTAATAAATACTGCTGTTTTTCTACATCATAGAGTTGATAGTGAACTTCAAAACTGCCATTTTCTGTTGTTTTTACTGTACCTGTGACCACATACGGAACACCTGCAGATTTCCATGCCGCTGCATTGGGTGTATTCATACTTGCTGTTGCAGGCAGGTTTTTTGAAGCACTTGAAAATTTGCCTGAACGGTTTAAGTCATTTTCTACAATAGGATAAATGCTTTGATCATTATTAAACGGAATAATGGCAATCTTCGGTGCTTCTTCTGGTGCTTTAGCAATTTCTAAATGCAGTTGTGCATAAGACTGGGTCGCTAAAACGGGACTTAAAGCTGTCAAAATGGTTAGGCAAAGTAGATGTTTACGCGTCATTTCCATCATCCGCTACGTACTCTAAAAAATGTAAATTATTGTGAATTCGGTTGTGTCACATAATGGCATGATTTTGCTTTATTGGAAGTACATCATGATGACTAAACTGTTATAAGACTGTGAAAAGTGAATAAAATATTATCTGTTTTTAGTGAAATTTGAGTTTAAACGTCAAAAAAAGCCACATCAATTAAATTTGATGTGGCTTTTTATTTCATTTCGCAGTAAAGCTTGAGGTAAAGGTTCTTGCTTCACGTCGTGCATCTGGATCGGAAGGCATCGGGTAAGGCGCTGCTGCACGTACAGCGGCTTCCACACTTGCTTTCATATCTGGATCACTTGAACTGACGATAACTGATTGCACTGTACCACTGTCACTTAAAGTCACCCGAGCAGTGGCTTTTTGACCGGAGGAGCCGCTCGGAATATCCCACGCACGTCTAACTTTATTTTCAAAGTCACGTTTTGCAGTTGAGGCAATTTTCTTTGCTTCCGCTTTTTTAGTCGCGGCTTCTTCAGCGGCTTGTTTAGCAGATGATGCTTTGGCTTCTTCAGCAGCACGTTCACGGGCTTCTGCATCGGCTTTAGCTTTATTTGCAGCATCGGCTTTGGCTTTATTCGCTGCATCGGCTTTGGCTTTATTCGCTGCATCGGCTTTTGCTTTATTAGCAGCATCCGCTTTGGCTTTATTCGCTGCATCGGCTTTTGTTTTATTAGCAGCATCCGCTTTGGCTTTATTCGCTGCATCGGCTTTTGCTTTATTTGCAGCATCGGCTTTAGCTTTATTTGCAGCATCTGCTTTGGCTTTATTTGCTGCATCGGCTTTGGCTTTATTCGCTGCATCGACTTTGGCTTTATTCAAAGCATCGGCTTTAGCTTTATTAATGGCATCAGCCTTAGCTTTATTCACTGCATCAGCTTTGGCCTTCGCAGTAGCGTCTGCTTTCGCTTTTTCAGCCGCGTCAGATTTAGCTTTCGCAGCGGTATCAACTCGGGCTTTTTCAGTAGCCTCTGCTTTTGCCTTGGCTTGAGCATCTGCTTGGGCTTTTAACTTATTTGCTTCAGCCGCTTTTGCCTTTTCTGCAGCTTGCTGTTGCGCTTTTTGCACTGCTTCAGCCGCAGCTTTGGCTTCCTGAGCGGCTGGTGCTGGTGCTGGAGTAGGAGGGGTAGGCAGTGCAACTGGAATAACAGGTGCAGGTTCAACACTCGGTTTTGCCGTTTGTTGAACTTGTTCTGCAACCTTTTTATGTGCTGTTTCAGTCGAGTCTGTCTGTTCTAAAGGCACAGGATCGGGAGGGAGCAAGTCCTCAGGCGTGACCAAAACCATTTTAATTTGTTTAGGCGGCTCGACAGGTTTGCTCATGCCCAAAAAAAGTAAGCCAGTCATTGCCACAGCATGGATCCCGAGGGTAAATCCAAGCGCAATTGTTTTTTCTTTGGATTGTGGCTTTTTCAAATCTTTCATACTTTATTCTAGAGGCTTAGTGAGCAGACTAACTTGTGTTAAACCAGCATCTTGAAGACCCGACATTAAAGCCATGACATCTCCATAGGGACGTGTGGTATGCCCATTAATGACAACATTCAGTTCCTTGTTGTCATCCTTGGCTTTTGTTTGTGCCTCAACTAAAAGACTCGTCAACTGAGCGAGATCCACAGGACCTGTTTTTTGGTTTTTGTATTCCAAATAATAAAGACCATCTTGATCCAGCGTCACGATTGTTGGTGCATCTTTAGATTCGATGGGATTGCCATTGGCTTGAGGTAAATCGACTTTAATCCCACTGGTGATCATGGGTGCTGTGACCATAAAAATCACCAAAAGTACCAGCATGACGTCAATATAAGGGACGACATTCATCTCACTTTTTAGTGGTTTTTTAACCCGCTCAAAGCGTCCAGAACGCTGAATTGCCATTAGTCATTTTCCTGTGCAGAACTCACAGTTTGACGTTGTAATAGCGCCACCATTTCTTCAGCAAATAATGCACGGTCTGAATAGACTGTTTCACCTTTCGCCGTGTAATGGTTAAAGGCCAATACAGCAGGAATTGCTGCAAAAAGACCAATCGCGGTTGCAATTAGAGCTTCGGCAATACCCGGAGCTACGGTTGCCAAAGTCACTTGATCAACATCGGCCAGACCAATGAAGGCATTCATAATACCCCAGACTGTACCGAACAGACCGACATAAGGTGCAACAGAACCAATGCTGGCAAGTGCGCCTAAGCCTTGTTCAAGCAGACCTTGGTCACGGCTTAAACCGACACGTAAAATACGTTCTGTACCTTCAATCGTTTGCGTATTCGGGGCTTGGAATTTTTTGAGTTTAAAAAACTCGCCAATGCCTTGATAGAAGATATCTTCCAAACCGGTGCGTTTAGAATTGAGTTGGGCGTTGTTATATAGGGTATTAAGTTCAGCGCCAGACCAGAAGATTTTTTGAAAATGTTCATCATCAGCCTGGGCTTTTTTATAACTCATATGTAACTTGGCAATCAGATACCAACTGTATAAAGATGCTAGCAGGAGCACGAGCATTACCAGTTGAACGATGGGACTTGCTTGTAAAATAAGATCTGATATGTGTAAAGATGATTCTAGTTGTGTTGCCATAGTTACAATGTGCCAATGAATTTTTTAGTCTTGTCCTAACTCTTTTAGAATTAGATTACGGATTTCTTCAGGAAGCCGTGTTGGACGCATGCCGTCTACACTAATACATGCCAATTCGACTTCGCCAGATGCAAGCATGATTTCACCACGATAAATATTTTGTTGCAATACAAAAGATGTTGCTTTGCATGAAACAACACTCGCAGTAACGGTAATGAGGTCATCCATCAGGATTGGACGTGAATATTTCACATTTATTTTATGTACTACAAAGTGATAATCTTTTTGGTGCCAGTAGTGGTCAACACCTGCCGCACGTAACCATTCGGTACGGGTACGTTCCATAAAACGAATATGGTTTGCATGATAGACAATGCCACCTGCGTCAGTGTCTTCAATATATACACGAATGTTGAATTCGAATTTATTCGCCATGATTGTGTCCCATCTTTCAATTCAGTTTTATGGTTTTAGCTATACTTTTAGCGGATTAAAAAATCTGTAAAAATGACGTTTTTTTCGCTAAGAGTCAAGCTGTGTAACGCATTGCAGTTTAGCAGTTTGAGTTTTTAGTCCAATGGCACAAGGTTTCAAATGAGATCTATTCTGTATTCACTCCACAAAACCTTTAGATATAAAAAAAGTGAGCAAAGGATGCTCACTTTTTTTTAAAAATGTACTTTATTTTTTTGCAGCTTGCATCTTTTTCCAGTCTGTCTGTACCTGTTCGGCAACTTTTGGATAATCCAGGATGAAGCGCACATGGCTTTCTACCCCGGTTTTTAAAGTTGCATTATCGACTATAAATAACGGGTTATGGTTAGGTGCAGCTTTCGCCATGTCTTGATCTGCAGGTGTTGCGCCCACAAAGACAAATAAAGACGGCATTAACTTGCCATAATAGGCAAAGTCTTCACTGGCACTGGCATTGTTGTCCAGCACATGCAGTTTATCTTCGCCATTCACTTGGGCAAGCGTGGGTTGCATCAGCTTGGTTAAGGTTTTGTCATTGGTGGTTACTGGCGCATATGGCGCAATTTCCACTTTTGCAGTGACATCATTGGCTGCGGCATTATGTTCGACCATTTTCGGTAAAGTTTTTAAAATGCCTTGTCGCACATCTTCACTGTTAGAGCGAATGGTGCCAACCATATTCACCTGATCGGGGATGACATTACCTGTTGTTCCGCCGTGGATACTGCCAATACTGACTACGCCCATACCTTTGGTTAAATCTGCAGTACGACTGACTAAACTTTGCATGTTGTTAATCATTTGCGCAGAAGCATAGATTGGGTCACGACCAAGCCAAGGCATAGAACCATGGACTTGTTTACCATTGACCTGAATGCGTAAGTGGTCGGCACTATTCAAAATCGCGCCATCTTTATACAAGATATTGCCGCTTGGCATGCCTGCCATTACGTGCATTCCAAAAATCACTTCCGGTTTAGGATTATTCAACGCACCATCGGCAATCATTTTACGTGAACCGATTAAATGACCTTGGGTAAAGTTATCAATATCGGCACCACCTTCTTCAGCCGGTTGGAATACAAATACCACAGTACCTGCAATTTTATCTTTATTGGCTGCTAAAGCTTTGGCGGCACCCAGTAACATTGCGGTATGGGCATCATGACCACAACCGTGCATCACGTGAGTTTCTGCCCCTTGATAAATGGCTTTGGCTTTACTGGCATAAGGAAGTCCAGTTTTTTCTTCAATCGGCAGGGCATCCATATCTGCACGTAGCGCCATAACCGGTCCGGGTTTGGCACCTTTAAGTACACCAATCACACCAGTTTTGGCATAGCCTTTACGTACTTCAATTCCATAAGATTTCAACTCTTTTTGTACCAGTTCAGAAGTTTTGAATTCCATATTTCCAAGTTCAGGGTGTTGATGAATATGTTGTCGAAGCTTAATGGTATGCGCTTCTACATTTTTAACGGAATCATCAATCCAGTCTGCAAAGCTGAGTTGGCTGCAAAGGATAAGTGGAAGACAAAGGGAGATCTGCTTGTACATGTTCATATCTTGGGAAAATCCTTAAGAGTTTGAAATGATTAAAGTGATTCTCTAGCATTGCATACTGATCTAAATTCGACCAAAACCCTCTAAGTATTTGTTGATACTTTAAAGGTATATTGGGTGTTAGTGTTTGTTCTCAAAGGGCTTTATTTGATTTTTTACATTGTAAAATTATGTATTTCATGTGAAAGTGAGTTTATAAAATTTGTATATAACACTTACTTTTTGAATCTATGCTTAGCGATTTCATTTGATTCCATCTATGGATGGCGCATTGCATCACGGTTAAATATTCGAGTTTAAAATGAACCGTTTTTTGAAATATCTCATCATTTTCGCCATTGGATTTGCACTGTGGTCATATTGGCTGAAACCGGATAAAGGTATTTCAGATGCTGCTGATTATCAAACCACAGAGGGGATTCATCAGTTTAATGGCTATAGCATGACAAATTTGCAGCCTTATACAGGAGAGTTTCGGGTTTTATCCAAAGAAAATTATAATTTTGGGCGTGAATCTGAGATTAGCCCGATTGATTTTGCTTTGGGATGGGACAAAATGGCTGATCCTGAAGTTTATAAACAGTTATCTATCCGGCAAAGCAATCGTTGGTATCATTGGCGTTATGAAAATGCTCCACCTATTCCGGTACGTGAAATTGAAACACACAGTGCAAATACGCATTTGATTCCGGCGACTAAAGCCATTGCCAAACAACTGGCTCAAATTGATCAAGACAATTTGATTTATTTAAAAGGACAGTTGGTAGAAGTGAAGTCTCCAGATGGATGGACTTGGCGTAGTTCTTTAAGCCGTGAAGATACAGGCGGTGGTGCGTGTGAGTTGATGTTGGTGGAAGAGGTACGTGTCATCTCTAATTTATAAGTATCTAATTGATTAAAATTAAAAGAAAAAACCTTTAATATATCCCCCCAACAGATATTTAAAAAATAAGTTAGGGAAAGATGGCAGAACAAGAAGGCAAACAAGCGTTAATGATCCAGCTTCCGTGGACAGTACCACAACAGCCATTGGTTAAAACAGAAATTATTGCGGAAACAAATCAGCAGAAGATTCCTTTAGACCTAAATGTCACTTCTACAGATACAACCGCAATTTCCTCTTTTGCACTATCGGTGATTATTGCCCTCATTCTTGGCGGTTTTGCAACATGGCTAGCTTATTGGTATGGGCGGAAAAGTTTTGATTTAACTAAACAGTCTTTTGAAGCTGTTATTAAGCAAATTGAAAGTTCTGAAAGAACCTCGCTTGACTTAAATACAAAGTTATTTGATCAACAACAAATGTTACAAAGTAATGAGCTAGAATTTAAAAAATTAGAAAATTGGGAAAATCAAGTAAGAGCAGTGAGTGCAGAGTATCAAAGTTACATAACGAAGTTTATTTTTAATGCTGAATATTTTGAAGCACATCTATTAGAAAATAATTCTAATGAGAGAAATGTAGCTTATAAACAATTGAAAGAGCTAAATGAACAAGCAATTTTGACATTAGTAAAATTAGATCTTTATTTTGATCCCCATAATGAAAGTCTAGATAAAATAATAATTTACTCTGATATTTTTACAGTGATTGCGTATTATTTATTAAACGAATATAAATCAAAAAGTAATACTAATCAGCTCGAAAAATTTATTGCTCAATCGGGAGATGACCAACATTTTTCAAATAAAGAAAAACAGCAATTAAATGGTTTGCCTAGAATTGAAGTTTTGTCATTTTTAATGAGAAAAATAAATGATAACTTAAAATATATGCTAAATAAAAAAGCAGCCTAAGCTGCTTTTATAAATCATTTATCTTTCGGCTCAGGCGGTGTCATTCCAAACTGTAAATACGCCATATTGGTGGCAATACGTCCACGAGCAGTACGCATCGCATAACCTTGCTGAATCAAATACGGTTCAATCACATCTTCCAAAGTACCAGAATCTTCCGCCATGGCAGCAGCCAAAGCTTCGACACCTGCAGGACCACCATCAAAACGTTCTAACAACATGCTTAAGTAACGACGGTCTAAAGTGTCCAAACCATCTTTATCGACTTTCAACATATCCAGCGCACGTTGTGCCATATCCTGATTGACTTCACCGTTGCCTTTGACTTGTGCATAGTCACGTACACGACGCAGTAAACGGTTGGCAATACGCGGTGTACCACGCGCACGACGGGCAATTTCTTTAGCGCCATCACCCGTCATGGGAACGTCCATTAACGATGCTGAACGTGTCACAATATGGGTTAAATCTTCAACCGAATAAAACTCTAAACGCTGCACAATACCGAAACGGTCACGCAGCGGAGAGGTCAGTAAGCCTGCACGAGTCGTTGCTGCAACTAGTGTAAATGGTGGTAAGTCCAGTTTAATTGAACGTGCACCAGGTCCTTCACCAATCATGATATCGAGTTGGTAATCTTCCATTGCGGGATACAGAATTTCTTCAATCACTGGAGAAAGTCGATGAATTTCATCAATAAATAAAACGTCACCTTCTTCCAGATTGGTTAGCATGGCTGCCAAATCGCCGGCACGTTCAAGTACTGGACCTGAAGTTGATTTTAAATTCCCGCCCATTTCCCGTGCGATAATATTGGCAAGCGTGGTTTTACCCAAACCCGGTGGACCAAAAATTAAGGTATGGTCAAGTGCTTCACCGCGACCACGTGCTGCGCCAATAAAGATTTCCATTTGCTCACGTACCACCGGTTGACCAACATAGTCATCCAGTGAAGTGGGGCGAATGGCACGATCAAAATGATCTTCAGGTTTTTCAGAACCACTGATTAAACGGTCTTGCATAATGAATTAGATTTACCTTTAGGGGCATCAATTGAGTCTGTGATGATTCATACAGCCTCAAATATTTATCTGAGTTTAGATGCCATTGTGTAGGCATAACTTTACTTTTGACAGGGCAAAAGTAACAAAACCCTTTGCAGAAATAATGGCATGTCCGTATGCCATATTTCTGCGGCAGCATCCATGCTGCCTTTCATTACATCTATAATTTTAAATAATGACGTTATTTATTCATCGACTTTAATGCTGCACGGATAATATCACCGGCTTCAGTGTAATCACCTTTCACGGCATTAATCAGTTTTTGAGCTTCAGCAGGTTTGTAACCGAGTGATTGTAAAGCCGCTTCTGCTTCAGCAACAGCAGAATTCCCCATAAATTGAATTTGTGGTGCTGTTGAATTGGTTGGAACATTGCCTGAAGACATGGCTTTAAAACGATCACGAAGTTCAATCATCAAACGTTCAGCGGTTTTTCTACCCACACCCGGAACTTTAATGAGTGTATTGAGGTCTTCATTTTCAACGGTATGAATGAGCAGATCGATACTTAAAGTCGATAAAATACCCAGCGCCATTTTAGGACCAACGCCGTTTACTTTGAGTAGGGTACGGAAAATGGTTTTCTCTTGTGCATCTAAAAAGCCGTAAAGCAATTGTGCATCTTCACGAACGGTCAAATGCGTCCATAGCGTTACCTTTTGCCCCTTTTGTAATTGGCAAAATGTAGAAAGCGGTGTATCCACTTCATAGCCCACGCCATTTACATTTAATAGTACTGTCGGTGCTTCTAAAGCAAATACTTCACCAATGAGACATCCAATCATTTTGATTTTTTCACTTATCTATCGTTCGTTGCATAGTAGTGAGCATTTGCACGAAAGGCAAAATGCGCACGCATATTTATTTAAATTTTGCAGAGAGTTTTGCCTAAATATCTGCAAAATATTTACATCCAGCCCGCTTTATTACCTTGTAACTCTTGCGACAGGTTATAGGCCTGATGGTCTGAAAATTTAGAAATAATGTCCAGAACCTGCATAATATTTTCATAGTGATTACTTTCAAAATTCACACCTGCACGTTGCAGCATCGACATTAAACGCTGTTCCTTGAAACTTAAAGTTTTATGCGGTGTGGTCAAAGGAATAAAGGCATCTAAAATATTTTGCAAACTTTGATGGGCAATAATTTCTAAACCGGCTTTTTGCGGATGTTCAAAAATTTTGTCACGCGCCAAGTTCTTCGCTCGGTCAATGCCACGTTCAATATCTTCAGAACAATATTGCAACAAGCTGCCTTTGAGTTGCCCAGACAAAATTTCATAGTGATGTCTGGCAAATGCCGTGGTCACTTCATCCACCAGACGTTTCATCACACGACCACGTAAAGCGGCAATTTTTTGCTGCCAAGTCGTAGTTGGCATAGACAGTTCTTGAGGTGTTCCATAATCCGCAATCAGGTCGAGGAAAATGGGTTCCACTTCTTCATAAGAGAGCATGTTTAAAATAATGCCATCTTCAAGATCAATCAGGGCATAGCAAATGTCATCTGCTGCTTCCAATAAATAGGTCAGTGGATGACGGCAATAGTGATATTCACCTAGCTGAATTAAACCAAGCTGTTCGGCAATTTGCTGCAAAATCTCTTTTTCGGATTGATAACAACCAAACTTGGCCCGTTGACTGGCAGGGCGGTCGCCTTGTGAGGCAATGGTTTTGGACAGCCATGGGTACTTTAAGTAAGCCCCTAAGGTTGCGTAAGTTAAGCGCATACCACCATCATTGGGATGATAGTCAATTTTGGTCAGTAAGCGTAAACCTTGGGCATTGCCTTCAAACTGGCGCACATCGGCTTGTTCTTCAGGCGAGAGCTTTGCTAAAAAGTTGCCATGTGAAGCATCATCAAACCATTCGCGAATGGCATATTCACCGGCATGTCCAAAAGGTGGATTACCAATATCATGTGCTAAACAGGCAGCCTGAATAATCGCCCCGACATCGGCAGGAGAAATCCACACTGGCAGTTGATCTTTAATTTTTTCAGCCGCGAGCATGCCGAGTGAACGACCAATACAGGATACTTCCAGCGAATGGGTTAAACGGGTATGAATACCGTCATGCTGCGTCAACGGATGAACTTGGGTTTTACGGTTCAGTTGTCGAAAACTTTGCGAGAAAATAATGCGGTCATAATCTTTATGGAAGGGGCTACGAGCCTGCTCTGTACTTTGTTTTTTGCTACCAATACGAACTGTCGAAAGGAGTTCTAACCAACGCATTTGTTCCATTTATCATTATTCAGTGATGACCTGAAATCATCATGCCAAAAAAAAGTCCAACAGACTAGAGTCGTGCGACATGATTTGTCTTTTGAATAAAGCATATAAACAGATAGGGAAATGTTCCATGTTTCCTGAACGCCTTTAATTGCATTGATCATGCGGGTTCAAACTCTGAAATGTTGCGGTCTTGGACCTCTATTATTCTATTTAATGAACAAATGAAAGGTGATGTGCTTGAGTTTTCGCCGTTTTATCTCAGTGCTTGTGACAGCATTGATCAGGTTGATCTGCAATCACTTAAAATTGTAGCTGAGGCGGTGTTTCATCTGCTGAAAACCCTTGATAGGCAATAACTCTACGAATTATAAATCACATTTAGAAACAAGATGCTAAAGAATCCGATAGAGATAAAATTCAAAATTTTTAACTGAAAATTAAAGTATTCTTCAGTATTCTTGCATGAATTGATGGCACATTCGTGAATTTCTATCTAGCTGATTTGGTCAATACGAAGTAGAATATGCGCTCTCTCTAAGTCACATTGGCGGTATGGTCCAAAAGACCTGCCCGTGGAGCCAAAATCAGCATGTTTATCGTGGCCGGTGCACCAGCACACTCTTCTTTTAAGAAAACTCAACTCTTAAACCGTTTAGCGTCAATGAGTTCTGTTCAATCAATTGAAAGTCAATGGATTTATCTGTTTGATCAAGCGCTCAACGAGCAGCAGCATCAATCTGCATTACAACTATTAAATGACGGTGCGTCTTTTGAAGTTCGCCAAGCGGCAAGTGATGAAATTCAAGTTCTTGTAACACCGCGTTTGGGGACAATCTCTCCGTGGTCTTCTAAAGCGACTGATATTTTTGCCAATTGTAATACCCCAATACACCGCCTTGAACGCGGTGTTTTGTTTACTTTAAAGGGTATTTCTGAAATATCGAATGAAGTGAAACTGGCATTGCATGACCGCATGACTGAAAGCGTTTTCAATCAAATTGATGATGCCGTTGCTTTATTTAACGAGACTGAACCAAAACCTTTAAATAGCATTGATATTTTAGGTCAAGGTAAGGAAGCACTGGTTAAAGCCAACTCTGAATTTGGTTTTGCATTGTCAGATGAAGAAATCGACTACCTAACTGCAGCATTTACCAAGATGGGCCGTAACCCACACGACATCGAGCTGATGATGTTTGCTCAAGCAAACTCTGAGCATTGCCGTCATAAAATCTTCGGTTCAGAATGGACAATTGATGGTGAAAAACAGCCATTGTCATTGTTCCAAATGATTAAAAACACCTATAAAGAATCTCCTGCAGATGTATTGTCAGCCTATAAAGACAACGCCTCTGTAATCGTCGGTTATGACACACAACGTTTCTATCCAAAACCGGATGAAAACGGTCACCACGTTTATAAATACAAGAGCCAAGCTGCTCACATCCTCATGAAAGTGGAAACACATAACCATCCAACAGCGATTGCACCATTTGCCGGTGCTGCGACGGGTTCAGGTGGTGAAATTCGTGACGAAGGCGCAACAGGTCGTGGCGGTAAACCAAAAGCAGGTTTAACCGGCTTTACCGTGTCTAACCTGAATATTCCTGGGTTCGAACAACCTTGGGAAGAAAACTACGGCAAACCATCGCGTATGGCGTCTCCACTACAGATCATGATTGATGGTCCTTTGGGTGGTGCTGCATTTAATAACGAATTTGGTCGTCCTGCGTTAAATGGTTACTTCCGTACTTTCGAACAAAATGTAAATGGCGATGTAAAAGGTTTCCACAAACCAATTATGATTGCCGGTGGTTACGGTAACATCCGTCCTGACCATGTAGAAAAAGATCCAATCCAACCGGGCGACTTATTGATCGTTCTGGGTGGTCCTGCAATGCTGATCGGCTTAGGCGGTGGTGCAGCATCTTCTGTAGATAGTGGTAAATTGGGTGAAAACCTGGATTTCGCTTCTGTACAACGTGAAAATCCAGAAATGGAACGCCGTTGCCAAGAAGTGATTGATACTTGCTGGCGCATGGAAGACCACAACCCAATCGTGTCTGTACATGACGTCGGTGCGGGCGGTGTATCCAATGCAATGCCTGAACTGGTGAACGATCACGAACTCGGTGCAGTATTGAATCTTCGTAAGATTCCTTCATTAGAGCCAGGAATGTCTCCAATGGAAATCTGGTCGAATGAAGCGCAAGAACGTTATGTATTGGCGATTCGCCCATCTTCATTAGAATTATTTGAATCAATCTGTGCACGTGAACGCTGTCCGTTTGCAGTACTCGGTGAAGCGACTGAAGCGCGTCATTTGACGGTTGAAGATCCATTGTTTGGTAACAAAGCTGTGGATATGCCAATGCAAGTGATGCTGGGTGGTACACCTCGTATGAGCCGTTCATATGAAACCATTGAACGTCAAGGCGATGATTTCACTGCTGCAAATATTGATTTAAAAGATGCGATTTACCGTGTTCTTAAGAACCCGACAGTTGCGTCTAAATCGTTCTTGATCACCATTGGTGACCGTTCGATTACCGGTATGGTTGCACGTGACCAGATGGTGGGTCGCTGGCAAGTTCCTGTAGCGGATGCTGCAGTAACAACCACAAGCCTTGTAGGTTACACAGGTGAAGCAATGGCGATGGGTGAACGTCCTCCTGTTGCATTGTTAAATCCTGCTGCGTCTGCACGTTTGGCTGTGGCTGAATCGATTTCAAACATCATGTGTGCCAACATCGAACAGATCAGCGACATTAAATTGTCTGCGAACTGGATGGCGGCTGCCGGTCAAAAAGGCGAAGACCAGGCGCTATTCGAAGGTGTTAAAGCTATTGGTATGGAAATGTGTCCAGCCTTGGGTATCGCAATTCCAGTCGGTAAAGACTCGTTGTCTATGCGTACCACCTGGAATGATGAAGGGATTGACAAATCAGTCACTTCACCAATGACCGGTGTGATTACCGCATTTGCACCCGTTGGTGATGTGCGTAAAACATTAACACCTGAATTGAAAAATGAAGATTCAGTATTAGTACGCATTGACTTGTCTAAAGGCCAGTTCCGTTTAGGCGGTTCGATCCTTGCTCAGGTTTACAAAGCCATTGGTTCAGTGACTCCAGACGTAGACAGCTTCGATGACTTCAAAGCATTTTTCGCTTTGGTTCAAGACTGGAATAACCGCGGCTTAGTGAAGGCTTACCATGACATCGGTGATGGTGGTTTACTCGCAACTGTTGCAGAAATGATGTTCGCTTCACGTTTAGGTGTAGCGCTTGAAGACCAATCGACTGAAGCTTTATTTGCTGAAGAAATTGGTGCTGTACTTCAAATCGCAGCAAGCGATTGGGAAGCATTACAAGCTGAAGTTGCTGAATCAGTATTGAAAAATGCAATTAGCGTTGTTGGTCGTGTAAACAAGACAGATCAATTGTCTATCAATGGTCTGGTACTTGAACGTAGCGACTTGCAAGTGGCTTGGACTGAAGTGTCTCACCAAATCCAACGTCTACGTGACAACGTCGAAACTGCGGATTCCGAGTTTGCTTTAATCACAGACAAAAACCACAAAGGTATCATCGCACAGCCGACATTCGACTTGAATGAACCTGTTGAAGCGCCGTTTATTAATTCACGTCGTCCAAACATGGTGATCTTGCGTGAACAAGGTGTAAATGGTCAGGTGGAAATGGCGGCGGCATTCGACAAAGTTGGCTTCAACACTGTCGATGTTCACATGAGCGATTTGATTGCAGGTCGTATTAGCCTGGATGACTTTGAAGGTCTGGTGACTTGTGGTGGTTTCTCTTACGGTGACGTCATGGGTGCAGGTGGTGGTTGGGCTAAATCAGTTCTATTCAACCCTAAACTTCGTGACCAGTTCGAGAAGTTCTTTAATCGTCAAGAAACCTTCTCTCTAGGGATTTGTAACGGTTGTCAAATGTTGTCTCAATTGGCTCCATTGATTCCGGGTGCTGATGCTTGGCCACGTTTCCACCGCAATACTTCTGAGATGTTTGAAGCGCGTGCTGTTAACGTACGTGTTGAAAAATCTAATTCGATTTTGTTAGACGGTATGGAAGGTTCGATTTTACCAATCGCGGTTGCGCATGGTGAAGGTCGTGTCGTTGCAAGTGAAGACAAGATTGCCGCATTAAATGCAAGCAACCAGGTAAGTTTACGTTATGTGGATAGCTTCGGTAACCCTACACAACAGTATCCATTGAATCCGAACGGTTCACCAGAAGCGATTACGGGTGTGACGTCTCTTGATGGTCGTGCAACGATTATGATGCCGCATCCTGAACGTAACTTCCGTGCAGTTCAGCATTCTTGGAAACCTGAAGAATGGACGGAAGATGGTGCATGGTTACGCATGTTCCGCAATGCACGTAAGTTCATTGGTTAATTCTGGAAGTGTTTTGAAAAAGGCCACCTTCGGGTGGCTTTTTTATTTTGTAGATATTTTTTATTTAATTTTTATTTCTCCCGCTGGACTTGGTTTGGATTTTGCTTTTATATTGGAGTGAAAGAGTATTTGTGTATTTTATGCACAATCACGATGCAGTATAGAAGAAAGATGGTTCACTAAATATAAGTTCAGGATTGAATCTCTAAGTGAGGTGACACAATGCTAAAAACTGTGACATATACAGCTGTTGATAAAGCGACTTTACGTAAGAAAGGCTGGATGTTTTTTATGGCAGTAGTTGGGCTGCAAATATTGTTCTTGATAGGCAGCTACCTGCTTCAAAGTTCTTAATTTTTAGATTTAAAAAGCCACCGAGAGGTGGTTTTTTTATCTTGTATATTTTGATTCTGTTACTTTTAAAGCATCAAAAGTAACAAAAATGCTTTGTTTGGTAGAGGACACATCCTTGTATCCCTACCAAACAAGCGACATCCATGTCGCTAGTCATGTGATTTAATCTTTGAAAATTTTTTCGTAGAATTCAGTAAATTCATTTTGCACTAAATATTCATGGTTTTTAAAATTTAAAAGTAAGTCAGCATCACCAAAACTAGGTTCAAATCTTCGTTCAACAAAACCAAAACTTATAAAATCCATATTTAAAAAGGGTATTGACGCACCTCCTTCAAAATCTATATTCTCGATATACAAATCATTTAACTGAATTATTTGTGAGAATAGATGTTGGTTAAGTTTAGTAATAATATAAGTAAACTTATCAAAATCTTGCTTTGAAATTTTTAGACTTTTAAATAGTACCGCGGTTCGACCTATCATTCGTGCTTGTTTTTCTAAATATGTTTGGTCAAGTATTCCTAAGATTTCATAACCTAATTCTGTATTATCTTTGTCTTTAAAAAACTTTTCGATAAATCCATTATTTATATTTTCTACTTCTTGAACAAAGGCTAATAATTGGCGTTGATCTTTTGCAGTCTTATAGTTTGATATCGCTTTTGTTAATCCTAGCGCTAATGAAGCAATAGGAACTGATTTAGCTAAATCTTCAACAAATGTTGTTGCTGATTTAAATATTAACTCATCAGCAATATTTTCTGCAGTTGATAAGGCGATTTCATTGATATTTTGTTTATTAGACACAGTTCATCTTTCTTATAGGTAATTATGGCTAAAAAGATCATAACTAAACTTTTAAGAAGTTAAAATGATCAGATTTAGCAATTTACTAGAATAGTAATTATAAAAAAACGGCTTTAATCAGCCGTTCTTTTATTACCAAAATTTTTATGGTGCTAAGGGTTCTTGCTGTTTTGGATCAGGCATAGGTGCCGATTCTTCTTCATCATTATAAGGATTTTCCAGTTCCAGAGTTTGATCAAGTTCAGAATCAAAAACATCTGTCAACATACTATCGTAGCGCTTGGCATTGTAGGTGAGAAGACTTGATGCTTCCTCTTGAGTCACAAAACCTATCTCGACCGCATCCATAATGCGTTCATCAAAGGTTAAGCCTTTAAATTGTCCTTTAGATTCTGCTTTTTTGAACTTGTCCCAAAGCGGTTCTAACTCAAGCAACATATTAAAAGTCGATTCCATACGACCGGTCACATCATCCGCCTCGGTATTATAGAACACATGCTTTTTCAATTCATCGCGGAAAGCATTGTCCTGCATAATGATATCGCCGGCCTGTTGTTTCAAAGCATCGCTTGGTTTATTAACAGCACGACCAAGTGGGAAACAAATGAATTTCACTAAGCCTGCCGCAATACCGACAGGGAAGTTAGCAAACAAACCATAAAAGGCTTCCTGCGCATTAAACAGGGATTTTTCCAGTGCCAGTTTTGCATGCACTTGTTCAGCGTCAGTTTTTTTACCATGTTCATAATATTTAAGAATGGCGGTACTGATAAACAGGTTGGCATGAATATCTGCCAAACGTCCTGAAAGCATTTCTTTACGTTTAATGTCACCTGCAAGCAGACCCAAACACATATCGGCAGTCAGTGAAAAGTCAGCACTTAAACGATTAATGATTTTGTAATAGGGACGGGTAAATTCATCGGCACTTTTGGGTGCATCTGATGAACCGCCAACATATCCATAAGCAAACGCACGTGCAGTGCGGTTAAAAGTATAACCTAAGTGTTTAAACAGCATCTCGTTAAAGGTGGTGAGGGCAGTATCTTTGTCTTTGGCTTGAAGCAATTGTAATTCCTCAAACAGATAAGGATGACAACGCATAGAACCCTGACCAAAAATCATTAATGAACGACTGAGGATATTGGCGCCTTCAACAGTAATCGAGACTGGAATAGCTTGATAGTAAAGAGCTAAGAAGTTACGCGGCCCCATTTGTACGGCACGACCACCGACGACATCCATACCATGATTGACCACGCGGCGCATAGTTTCAGTGGCATAATATTTGGCCATTGCCGTCATGACCGCGGGTTTACCGCCTTGATTCAGACCACAGGTGACCAGATAGCGGAAGGCTTCCAGCATGTAAGTATCACTGGCAATATCACTGGTTGCTTCCTGCACACCTTCAAATTTACCCACGGAAATTTTGAATTGCTGACGAATTTTGGCAAAAGCACCCACGGTTAAATACGTCATTTCACTTGCGGCAGTCGATAGGGCTGGCAGGGAAATGCCGCGACCAACTGCCAAGCATTCCATCAACATCCGCCAGCCTTTACCAATATTTTTAGAACCGCCAATAATCCAGTCCAATGGAATAAAGACATCTTTACCATCCACCGTTCCGTTCATAAAAGGTGAACCAGGATTATGTCTTGCACCAACTTTCACACCTTCATGACTGGCAGGAATTAGCGCGCAGGTAATGCCATATTCGACTTTATTTTTATCACCCAATAACCCATTCGGATCATAAAGCTTAAACGCTAAGCCAATTACGGTTGCAATCGGAGCCAAGGTAATCCAGCGCTTGGAGAAATTCATGCGTAAGCCCAGTACTTGCTGACCTTCAAAATCTCCATAGCACACCACACCAGTATCAGGGATTGCACCGGCATCTGAACCGGCTTCTGGACTGGTTAAACCAAAACACGGAATCTCTTCACCTTTGGCCAAGCCCGGTAAATAGCGATTCTTTTGTTCTTCAGTTCCATAATGTAGCAATAACTCACCAGGTCCTAAAGAGTTGGGCACCATACAACTCACCGCAGCAGTTAAGGAGCGGGAAGCAATCTTGCTCATAATCCGGCTTTGGGCAAATGAACTAAATGCACGACCGCCATATTCTTTAGGAATAATCAGGCCTAAAAAACCATTTTCCCGAATATAAGTCCAAGCTTCAGGAGGTAAGTCTTTAAAGTGATGATGGATATCCCAGTCATTCAGCATGCCGCATAAATATTCTACCTCGTTATCTAAAAAAGATTGTTCTTCTGCCGAAAGAGTAGGATAGGGATAACTTTCAAACTTAGACCAATCCGGTGCTCCCATAAACAGGTCTTTTTCCCACCAACTGGTTCCTGCATCCAAAGCTTCGCGTTCAGTGATGCTCATTGTCGGCATGGCATTCGCCAGAACCTTATAGGCAGGCTTGGTAATCAATGCCATCCTTAAAGGTTCAATTATCACAATTAAACTGATCAGAATGAGTGGAATACCAAAAATGAGTGACCATGGACTTATAAATGCGGTAACGATTGCCACAATAATGGTTGTGATTGCACCTGCATTACGGCTGAGTCCAAAAAAGAAAATCGCCCAGATTGTAAAAAATTGAATAAGCACACTGATGATGAATAACATTGATTTTCTCCAGTTGCTTACACCAGATGAAAGTCAGAGAAACAGTAAACGGTATATGGAATACCTGAACATCATGTTGGACTGTTTAGTTGGAAAGACTATTGGTGTAATGAAAAATATTGTTGTAATGAGCGAGATAGAAATAAAAAATTTCAAACTCGAAGAAATTATAAAATTGAGTATTATTTTTAAGGTAGTTTGTTTTTTGATCAATGTAAAAGCTTGAACTGTCAGAGAAATGTCACGAAAAGTAATAGGCTATTGTATTTGAAATGATTTGGCTTGTTCTGATTTTATAATCAAGCAATGAAATGTCAGAGAGATTAATCTGGGTTTAAGGATTAAGATAAACCTATCTTTATTCTGTTTGTGTAGAGCATGCTTAAACTGATCTATTACGTTCCTGAATCACATCTTGAATCCACTAAACTTGCAGTGTTTGAAGCTGGGGCAGGTGGTATTGGTAACTATGAGCACTGTGCATGGCAAGTGTTAGGAATAGGGCAGTTTAAGCCAGTGAAAGACGCAAATCCGTTTATTGGCAAATTGGATACTTTGGAACAAATTCCTGAGTGGCGCGTGGAAACCATTGTGCCTGAAGATCAAGCATCGAACGTGGCAAAAGCATTAAAGGCCAGCCACCCTTATGAAGAGCCGGCTTTTGAGTTTATTCAGATGGTGGAAGTTAAGTAATGATGCTTAACTTAATGAGTTTGACCATTATGAACTGCTTTTGCTGCTTTAAATATTAATGCTGTTCCGTAATTGGCTTTAATCCAGTCTAAATATTTCTGGATTTGAATAATTTCATTCTTCTTAGGATCTGTTGAGTAAACAATGGTTGCAGTACCTGTTTTATCATTGGATTTTAATTTTTGATATACGTTGCCATTTAAATAAAATATCAATTCCATTTTAATTGATATTTTTGCACCCAGTACAATTTGGTTTCTATATCGTAGCTACCATCGGGGTGAAGGGAAATGATGTAATGGATATTTTTACCTCGGCTTCGGTTGCCTTTACCTTCAGGAACTTGGTACTTATATTTTTCTACATCTTTAAGGGGAGTGAGTACAATTCGTTTCCAAGCAGTAGCTGGGATTTTTGCTATACCCTCTTGTTGTGCTGCCATTATAGCTAGCCTTTTTTTTTTTGCTGCCTCTTCTCCGCCACCATAACGTAGTTCTTCAGGAACTCCATATCCTTTTTTTATCTGTTCTTCATAAGTTAACCAAGGGGCATACTCAATAATAATTTGTTGAGGGACATAACCTTCGGGGGATATCTTACAGCTACTATAGGTTGTAATATATTTCTGCTTTTTTATCGCATCTGGTGTTCCTGATAAGTTGCCACATTCAGGCCAATTGTTTTTGTAAACTATGCTATGGGTCGGCCAATATTGATTATCCATTTCAAAACTAATTCTATTTTTCATAGTTGGTGCTGTTGCTTGGCAACCATTTAAAAGAAATAAACTACTAATTGTTAAAAATTTTATTTTCATTTTGCTTTAACTCCACTTTCTGCATTAAAAGTAAGTGTTGTCCCGTAATTGGCTTTGATCCAGTTAAGGTAATTTGTAATTTGAATAGCTTCATCCTCTCTGGTTGCTCTATAAACAATAGTTGCAGTACCTGTTTTATCATTGGACTTTAAATCTTGATATTCCGTTGATGCCTTAGATCTTCCCAAGACCTCTTATAAGTTATTTTTCTAGCTTAAAAATAAAAATGGCAATCTTACAATTGCCATTTAAATAAAATATCAATTCCACCTTTCTTGATATTTTTGTACCCAGTACAGTTTGGTTTCTATATCGTAGCTACCATCGGGGTTCAAGGAAATGATGTAATGGATATTTTTGCCACGACGAGAATTACCTTTACCTTCAGGAAGTTGGTACTTGTATTTTTCTACTTCTTTAGGTGGGGTGAGTACAATCTGTTTCCATGCTGTAGGGGGGAGGTTATCGATAGTAGTCATTATTTTTCTTTCTATATTGTCGGCATGGGCATGCAAGACCTCGTCTGATGGCCATTTATCTCTAGGCAGTTCATCTAAATGAAAAAAAGATCTGACATTCCCTAGTCCAGCTTTTACCCGATCTTCATAAGTTAACCAAGGTGCATACTCAATAATAATTTGTTCAGGGACATAACCCTCAGGGGATATCTTACAGCTATCTGATAAGTCATTGTATTTTAAAGATGAATTTATCTTAAAATTAGCACATTCAGGCCATGTATTTTTATAAATATAACTTTTGTTTTGCCCTTTTATTGCAAAACTAATACTATTTTGCATCATAGATGAGCATCCTGTAGCTAACATTATTATATTTATAAGTATGGTCGTTTTAATGAGTTTGACCATTATAAACTCCTGTCTTAGGTGTAAAGGTTAGTACTGTCCCATAATTGGTTTTAATCCAGTCTAGATATTTTTGTGTTTGTATTGCTTCACGTTGTTCTGTGGGATCATAAACAATCGTTGCATCACCAGTTCTATCATTGGATTTTAATTTTTGATATTTTGTTGATGCCTTAGATCTTCCCAAGACCTATTTAGATTTACAGTCTAGGTCGCTTTTAAATTGTTGCTCTGAGTTAAAAATAAAAATGGCAATCTTACAATTGCCATTTAAATAAAATATTAATTCCATTTTTGTTGATATTTTTGGATCCAGTACAATTTGGTTTCTATGCTGTAGCTACCGTCAGGGTAATCCCCCCTGAAAATAATAGGACCTAAAAGTAGAATTTTCTCTTAAAGTATAGGCAGGAGATTCTGCATGAAAACATCTAAATTTACTGACAGTCAGATCATGTCCATTTTGAAACAGGCGGAGTCTGGCACACCTGTAGCTGCCCTTTGTCGTGAACACGGTATGAGTAATGCGACCTTCTATAAATGGCGTGCTAAATATGGCGGTATGGATACATCATTAATGGCAAGACTCCAAGAACTGGAAGCAGAAAATACCAGAMTTAAAAAGATGTAT